>DAIOEG010000167.1:0-6199 GCA_036746415.1 Phycisphaera sp.
TGCTCTTGCCCAGGTCGGGGTTGAGCTCGAACGACGGGTCGTTGGAGACGCAGGCGAGGTGGATGACGGCGTCGACGCCTTGAAGGGCGCTTTGCACGGTGGCAAGGTCGCGGAGGTCGCCTTGGACGAGGGTGAGCTTGCCGTGCGCGGGTGAGCCAGACGCTTCGCTGCGCGGACTTTGCTTCGCGTCGGCGTGGGTGGGCAACACGTCCTTGATGCCGTACCAGCCGATGTCGAGGACGGTGACGTCGTAGCCAGCGGCGAGGAGTTGCGGCGTGAGGACGGCCCCGACGTAGCCAGCCCCGCCGGTGATGAGGACGTGTTGGAAGCGCTTCTTGCGGTCGGTGTTTGGCATGGTGAAATCAGCAAAAAGTGAAATGTGACATCTGCGGCCGGCGGGTTCAGCGGCGCAGCGCGTGCTGGAGGTTTTGCGCGTGCATGACGGGCTGGCCGTTGCGGGCGCGGTTGCGTTCTGCCACGCAGCGATCGGTGAGGTAGTGGGCGATGGACTGGTGCGCGACTTCGACCTCGCCGTAGTCTTTGGAGGGGCAGTAAAAGTTGAGGTCGCCCAGGGTGCGCAGGGCGTTGTGCTTGTCGAAGCCGGTGAGGGTGAGGACGAAGCCGGCGTCGTGTTTGCGGGCGACTTCGACGGCGTTGATCATGTTCTGCGAGTTGCCCGAGGAGCTGATGGTGATGAGTGCGTCGCCGGGGTGCAGGTGCGTGTCGAGCAGCCGTGCGTAGGCGTTGTTGTAGCCGTGGTCGTTGGCGAGTGCGGTGATTGCGGGGGCGTGGAGGAAGGAGCGGGCGCGGATGTTGGCGCGGTTGGAGAGGTCCAGTTCGAGGTGGCCGGCGATGGAGGCGGACCCGCCATTGCCCAGAATGTAGACGGTGTTGCCGGCGTCTGCGGCGCGGAGCAGGCGTTGCACCGCGAGGTCTGCGGCGTGGTCGAGTTCCAAGGGGCGCTGCGTGTGGTCGGTGGGCTGGGTGTCCTGAAGGACCTGGCAGACACGGCTGAAGAACACGCTGGCGGTGGGATGGCTCAAGCGGGGCTCCGAGTTCTGCATGGGTGAGGTGGGGTCGGTCATTCGCCGACTCACTACTTGAGGAGGGTCGTCACGTGCTTCAGCAGCGATGGTGCGTCAAGATACCGCCGGTGCCCGATCGTTGCCACGGCCTCAGCGCCGGCGACGCTGGCGGCGAACGCGGCCACCTCCGTCGAAGCCCCCGCCGCGAGCAGCGGCGTCATCACCGACAAAAACGTGTCGCCCGCGCCGACGCGGTCCACCACCTTGGCCGCGACGGCGGGCAGGTGGCTTCGGCCCTCACGCGCATCCCACGTCAGGCAGCCGCTTTTGCCACGGGTCACGACGGCCGCGCGGGCGTTCATCTTGCGGGCGGCGGCCTCGAGCAGGTTGTGCAGGTCGCCGGTCTTGTCGCGGCAGTTCAGTCGCAGCTCGTTTTGAGCGATGCACAAGAGGTCGGCCCGGGGGTACTTGTCGATCACGTTGTAGCCCAGGTTGCCCGCGTTGGCCTGCACGTTGACGGCGAGGAACTTCGCGCCGTCGCACACGCGCTCGACCGCCTCGGGCGTCATCAGCCCGTGGCCGAAGTCGATGACGAGCACCGCGTCCGCCTCGGCGACCTGCTCCTCCAACGCCTCGCACCACGCGAGGTTGTCCGCCTCGCTCATCGGTGCATCGTTGATCGTGTACACCTCGAGAAGCTTCGAGAAGAAGTACGCATCCACGAAGCGTTGCTTCACGATGGTCGGGCTGTCGTGACGGGTGAGCAGGTGCGGCTCGACGCGCGTGTCGAGGTGCTCACGGCAGAACGACTCGTACGTGTCGCGGTCGCCCAGTTGCGTGAGCAGAGAGACGCGGTCGCAGCAGCTCGTTGCGTTGTTTGCGACGGCGAGGATCCCGCCAGCGAAGGTCTCGCACTCGCCGCGCTTGACGACCAGCGTCGGCTCCTTGCTGCTCTTGCCGATCGCTTCGCAGTACTGATATTCGTCGATGATGACCTCGCCGACGACCAGCAGCTTGAGCGGCCGGGCAGCGGCGAACGCGCTGTGCAATGACTCGATGCCGTGCCTGCCGTTGAAGTCGTCCAGCCAGCGCTTGGTCCCCGCGGGCAGGTCGCTGAAGAAGCGGTTGAGCAGGTTCGACGAGGAAAAGACGATCTCGTCGGTGAAGGCGAGCTGCCCGCCGACGCTCTCGACCGCGTGCTTTTCGTGATAGATCGGCGTGTCGGGCTTGATGGTGTCCCCGCGGTACTCGCTGCCCTTCACATAGATGTCGGGCCTGAGCAGCTTGATCGGCTCCACGGCCGAAGCCCAGTGGTTGACGGCGGCGAAGCTCACGCAGTCGAGCGCGGCAACGTGCTCGGCCCGCAGCTCGGCGGGGAAGGCGGGGCGGTGAGGGCCTTTGTTCACGTGCTCATCGGGCGTGACCGTGACGACCAGCACGTCGCCGAGTTGACGCGCGGCACGCAGGTAACGCAGGTGCCCCACGTGCAAGAGGTCGAACACGCCGTGGCAGTGCACGATGCGGATGCCCGGTCGGCTGATGCGCAGCGCTTCAAGCGAGCGGGCCAGTTCGTGGATCGGTTGCAGCTTGTCTTGCGTGAGGTCGGCGTGGGGCGTGGACAAGAGGGGGCCTCGGTGTGGGACGCGTCGAAACGCCCATCATGGTGCTGATGGATACACGGCGTCAAGCGGGGTACAGACGCGTGGTGATCTGGCGTTGCGGTTATCATCGCCGCCCCATGCGGGAACACACGATGCAAGTGGACACCGTCGTCCTGGGCGGCGGGATCGCGGGCCTGTGGCTGCTCGATGAGCTGCGACGCACGGGCCGATCGGCGGTCCTGATCGAACGCGAAGCGCTCGGCAGCGCCCAGACCATCGGGGCACAGGGCATCATCCACGGCGGGCTGAAATACACGCTCACGGGCCTGCTCACAGGGTCGGCCGAGGTCATCCGCGAGATGCCCGCGATCTGGCGCGACTGCCTCGCAGGCACGCGCGAGCCCGACCTCTCGGGCGTCACCATGCGGGCGCAGTTCTGCTACCTGTGGCGGACCGACTCGATCGCCAGCCGGCTGGGCATGGTCGGCGCAAAGGCGGGCCTGCGCGTCGCGCCGCGCAAGATCCCGCGCAGCGACTGGCCCGAGCTGCTCAAGGGTGTGCCCGGCGACGTGCTCGTCATGGATGAGCAGGTGCTCAGCTGTGCATCGCTCATGGATAAGCTCGCGCAGCGCAACGCCGGGCGTCTGCTGCACGCTCGGCTTGCAACCGATGCGCACGACCCCGCCGCCGCGCTGCTCGCGTTTGAAGAGGGCAACGTCGTGTTGACGCACGGCGAGCAACGCCTCGTGATCGAGCCGACGGGCATCGTGCTTGCTGCCGGCGCGGGCAACGCGGCGCTGCGGGAGGCGTTGCAGTTGGACCCCGGCACGATGCAGCGCAGGCCGTTGCACATGGGCATGGTCCGCTCGGCTTCGCTTGCGAAACAGTTGCCGTGGTTCAACGGCCACTGCGTCGATGGCAAGAAGACCCGTGTCACCATCACCAGCGACCACGATGAACTGGGCCACGTCGTGTGGACCGTGGGCGGGCAGGTGAGTGAAGAGGGCGTGCCACGCAGCGAGCGTGAGCAGTGCGCCGTGGTGAAGCGCGAGTTGATCGAGACGATCCCAGGGGTTGATCTGGAGGGCGCGGCGTTTGGGACCTGGCGGGTTGATCGGGCCGAGCCAAGGACCGAGGGCGGGCTGCGTCCGGACGATGCGTACGCGGTGCGGGACGGGACGATCATCACGGCCTGGCCGACGAAGCTGGCGCTCGCGCCACGGCTTGCGGAGAAGGTGATCGCGCTGTTACCTCCGCCGAGCGGCGCGGCGGGAGGTGAGCTGCGCGATTGGCCGGCGCCGCCGGTGGCTCGGAATTATTGGCACGGTTACGACGCTTGGATCACCGACCTTTGAGCGACGAAGCGACACAAGACCGGTTGCTGGGTCGCACGGGCCTGCGTGTCAGCCGTGTGGGATTTGGCGCGGTCAAGATCGGCCGATCGTCGGGCCTGAAGTATCCCACGGGGTTCACGCTGCCCGATCAGGACACGGTGACGCGCTTGCTGCTGGGCCTGCTCGACTCTGGGATCACCTACCTCGACACCGCGCCGGCCTACGGCCAGAGCGAAGAACGCATCGGTCACGCGCTCGCGCACCAGCGCGACCGCTTCACACTCACCACCAAGGCCGGCGAGACGTTTCACGAACACACCGCGCAGTCCACCTACGACTTCTCACCCCAGGCGATCACCCAGAGCGTCGAACGCTCGCTCCAACGACTGCGCACCGACCGCGTCGATGGTGTGTTCATCCACTCTGATGGCAACGACCTGCAGGTCCAGCGACACAGCGGGGCCGTCGAGGCGTTGCAGTCGCTGAAGTCGCAGGGGAAAACCAGATCGATCGGGTTCTCGGGCAAGACTGTTGAAGGCGCACGCGAGGCGATGCGCTGGGCCGATGTGCTGATGATCGCGTACCACCGCGAGGACACCTCGCACGAACAGGTCATGCGCGACGCACACGCCCAAGGCATCGGCATCGTGGTGAAAAAAGGCCTAGGCAGCGGCCACCTGCCCGCGCAGGAAGCTGTCGCGTTTTTGGCGCAGCAACCGTTCATCGACACCGTCGTCATCGGCTCACTCCACCTCGCCCACATGGTGAACAACCTGCAAACGATGCAAGCATCCAACCACAGCTGAAGCCCACGCTGCGCAGCTGCGTGGGGTCAAGCCGTTGCAACGGTGCGATTGGACCCCGCGCAGCTGCGCAGCGTGGGCTTGGGGTGGGGTTCTGTGCTTTAAGCTGGTGCGATGCGGCATCAACTGGCGGCGACGCGGGTGCTTGGGTGGGTATCTGGGTGGCGGTGGTTGCTGCTGGGCGGTGTGGTGTTGATGCACCTCATGGCGTTCAACGGGCAGTGGCGGGCGAACGGGGACGGGGCGGCTTGGTTGAGCGTGGCCAGGCAGATGCGAAACACCGGGAGCGCATCGACGCCGATGGGGTGGGAGTCGAAGATCAACCCGGCGTCGGTGCGTGCGCTCGCGGCGTTGGGAGACGAACCTGTTTTCACGGCGATGTTGCTGGGGTTGATGTCGGTGATGGTGGGGCTTTGGGCGTGTCATGGGATGGTGCGTGCGGCGGGGTGCGGGCCGGCGACGGCGGCGCTGGTGGCGGCGGGGGTGGGCATCAGTGCGCGGTTCATGGAGCTGGGCGCGACGTTGCTTGTGGATGTGTGGTTTGCGGCGGGGCTGTGGCTTGTGATGTGGGGCGTGGTGTTGTGGGGCCGCTGGCCGAGCGGCGTGAATGCTGCGCGGTGGAAGGCGATGGGGTTGCTGTTGGTGGGTGTGGCGTTGATGGCTTGCACGCGCAGCGTGGTCGTGGTGGTGCTTGGCGCGGCGGTGATCGCGGGGGTGTTTGAGGCGCTGCGCCGTGGGCGATACGCGGTGGTGGTGGGGTTTACGTTGCTGGGCGTGGTGTTGGCGGGCGTGGGCTGGTTCACGCCGTCGGCGCGGGAGGATGTGCTGCTCTTGGTGAAGGTGTTGACGATCGAGCAGGGCGCGCGGACGGGCGCGAACCTGTACCGGCTGTTCACGGCCGACATCGCGGAGGGGGTGTTCGGTGTGGACATGACGGTGTGGGTGTCGCCTGTGTTGACGGTGATGCTGATTGCGGCGGGGCTTGGTTGGTGGGTGCGGGTGGGTCGATCGGGGGGCGGGGCGTGGTGGGTGGGTTGGTGGGGGTGGTTGTGGCTAGCGTTGTTTGTGCAGTGGGTGTTGTTCCTGCCGGACCATCGGTATGTGTTGCCGGCGTTGCCTGTGCTTGTGTGGGGCGGCTGGCGTTTACTGGTGTGGTTGAACCGGTGGTGGGGCGAGCCGTGGGGCGGTCTTGCGTTGTTTGCGGGCCTTGCGCTGTACGCGGTGCCGAACTTGATCGCGGATGTGGACCTGGTGGTCGAGCAGCGTCGCGTGCCGTTCATGGAGCATTACCGCCGTGGGGTGTATGTGCCGGTGTTGGCGGCGGGCGATGACATCGAGCGTTACACGCCGACCGGCGCGGTGGTGCTGACCTCGGCCCGTCAGACGGCGGAGCTGACGTGGCTGGGCGGGCGTTGGACGTTCTCGACGATCAACGC
>DAIOEG010000168.1:0-6155 GCA_036746415.1 Phycisphaera sp.
GGTGCTTGTGATGCGTGACCGGGGGGCAGAGGCGCTGGTCGAGTTGGATCGTGTGCTCAAGAGTGAAGGCGCAGGGGCGGAGAGTGGGGCGGCGCGGTTGGCGGGGGATGTGGCGTATGGGCTGGGGGAGTATGTGCGGGCGGCGGGGTACTACGACCGTGTGCTACAGGGGTCGCAGGCGTCGGCCGAGTACGGGCCGAGTGCCGTGGGCAAGCTGTGGGCGTTGTTTTCAGCGGGCGATCACCCGGCCGTGGTCGAGACGGCCCGGGCACTGGGGGCCACGCTCTCGGGGGCCGAGCTGGCGGAAGCGGGCTACCTGTCGGGGTCGTCATTGCAACGGTTGAGCCGACATGAGGAGGCATTGGCGTTGCTGGAGCCGTTGGCGGTGGACGGCAAGGCCGGGGTTGCGTCGCTGCGGGGCAAGGCGTTGTATCGCTGCGCGGTGAGTTACGCGGCGCTGGGTCGGCATGGGGACGTGGCGCGGGTGGCGGGGGTGCTCGAGCGTGAGCAGCCGGGCAGCGAGCTGGCGGCGGAGGCGTCGCTCTTGTCGGCGGTGGGCGTTGCGCAGGAGCAAGGCGCGAAACGCGGGGCGGCGGCGCTCACCGCGCTAATCGAGCGCGGCGGTGGCGAGCCGGCGTATCGGTCGGCGTTGCTCCAACGGGCACGGCTTTACGAAGAGCGCGGCCTGCTGGACGCGGCGTTGACGGATTACGAAACATATTTTAACGCACCGGCCGGGGATCAAACCGGTGGCGCGGCAGTGACGGCGGAGGCTGAGGTCGCGGTGTCGCTGCGGTATGCCGACCTAGCGGGGCGGACGGGGCAACACGAGCGGGCTTCCACGCTGCTGCGGACGCTCCTGGAGGGGACGCTGACGCCGGCGGAGCAACAGGAAGTGCTGCTCCGGCTTGCGGATGTGCAGGCATCGGCGGGGGAGGACGCGACGGCATTGGAAACGCTCGCCCGGCTCGAACGCGAGCACCCGCTCCATGCGTACAAGGGCGAGGTGTCGCTCAAACGCGGCGGCTTATTGGTGCGAATGGGGCGGACGGCCGAGGCGGTCGCTTCGCTCATCGGGTCGGCACAGGACGCGTCGCTCTCGACGCCGCAGCGGGTCTTGGCGCTGCGGACGCTGGCGCAGGTGTACCGGGACAACCAGCGCGAGGTCGATGCGGCGGTGACGCTGGAGCGGGTGGTGCTTCTAGAGTCGGCTTCGCTCTTGAGTAACGCCGAGGCGCTGTGGCTGGCGGGCTGGATGATGGATCGCGCGGTGCCCGAGGCGCTGTCGCGCAGCGGGACGTTGCTTTCGGTGCTCGCGCTGCAGACGCGGGAGATGACAGCAGCGCAGCGGGCGGAGCTAGCGTATCAGCGCGGGCGTTGGCACGGCCTGCACGGGCGGTCGGCAGAGGCGGCGGCGTCGTTTGAAGAGGGCGTTGCGCGGGGTGAGGGTTTCGAAGCACCCAGCCGGGTTGCGTTGGCTCAGCTGGCGGCGGCGGGTGGGCGGTTTGAGCAGGCGGTCGCGGAGCTAGGCGAGCTGTCGGGGTCGGGCGAGCCGGCGGTGGCGGCGGAGGCACTGGCGACACTGGGCTCGCTGTGGCGAGAGCGGGCGCAGGCGCTGCGCAAAGCCGACGGCGCGGGGGGCATCGGCAGCGCGGGGGTGAGTAAGCCAGCGGACGCGGTGGCGGAAGCGAGGCGGGCGCTCAAGCGGCTCGTGTTGTTGTACCTGGACGTGGAACCCGCCCAGCCCTGGCCGGCCAAGGGTCTGGTGGAGCTGGCGGAGCTGGCCGAGGAGTGGAACGAAAAGGACACGGCCATCCGCGAGTGGAAGCAGTTGGCGGATGCGTTTGCAACAACGGCGTACGGCCGATTCGCGTCGGCGAAGCTGGCGCTGCTCGAACGCAACCGGGCGGATGATGCGCTGGTCTTCCTCGAAGCGTTGGAGAAGGAAGTGCTGGACACGGCGCTGGCGTCGCGGGTTGGTGCGTTGAAAGTTGAACTCGTGAAGCGTCGGGGGTCGTGAGGGGGGAGACGTTTAAAGCGTGGAGGCGCGGAGGACGCAGAGAAGGCAATAGAGTTGATTGGCTGTTGAGACGTGAGACGTGAGACGGAAGAGATTGAGAGAGATGCAGTTTTTGTTCAAGTCGTGCAGGATTGTTGGGTGATTGAAAGTAAGGTTTGCATGGCTCAAGATCGAGAACAACGGGATGGGCGGGGCTTGCCAAGGCGTCTGCGGGGCGTGAGCGGTCCTGCGGACGCGGCGCGGTCGCCCGAGGGGAAGTTGCCGACGGAGGGCGAGCATGCTCCGCTGGGGTCGTACCGGGTGGCGTCGGAGCGAGTGCGTCAAGGCCCGGTGGTCCCGATGCGCAAGTCGCCGATGGGTGGCACGAAGTTCGGGCGTCGGCGGGGGGATGCGACGGCGGAGGAAGAGGAATCGGGAGCCGGGGGCAGTTCCGGGGGCGGGGGGTTTCGGCCGTCGGTGTTAGCGTCGGCGGCGATGGTGTGGCTGGTGGTTGGGTTGCTGGTGAGCGTGGCGTTTCACGTGGGGCTGAGCGTGGCGGTCGCGGATATTCGGCTTGCGTTTCTGGACCCAGGCTCGTCGGCTCCGCGAGAGTCAACGCCCGTGCGGATCAAGCGGGCACGCTTTGACACGGTGCGCAGCGCAGCGGATGTGGAGCGAGCCGTGGGCGTGTCGCTCAGCGAGGGGTTGAAGGAACAGGATGTGCCGGTTCCTGTGGCGCTCGATGAAGTGCTCGCGTTGAGGGCGGAGCCGGCGTTGCTCGATCAAGCGGACCCACTGGAGGCAATGCAGGACGTGCGGGAGCTGGCGGACCCGGAGATGACCGATGCGCTGGACACGGGGTTTGCGATCGACCCGGCCCTGCTGGCGACGCTTGCGTTTGAAACCCCCGAGCCGATGCTGCCGAGCGACACACCGGTCGCGGACGCTTCACGTCCGGGGGCGGGGGTGGGTGATGTAGGTGGGGAGTTGAGTGCAGCACTGCTGGCGGCGAGTCGTGGGTCATCGGTGCGGTCGGGCGTGGGCGGCGCGGGTGGTGAAGCCCCGGCGGGCGGGCTGCGAGCGCTCGACCGTCGGCCGGGCACTGGCGCTAACGGTCTTGGCACGGGTGGGGGTGGCGCATTGTCCGGTGAGCGTCGCGCGTTGCCGACGGCAACCGAATCTGGGATCGATTTTGCGGCGCTGGCGGTGCTGGACGCGACGACGCAGCTCGCGCCGCCCGAGCACCTGGACGACGACTTCGCCTATGCGCTCAGCACGTGGGCGGACCCGCAGCGCACCAACGAGCCGGCGTTTTTCAGGATCGATATCTCCGCGCAGCGCTCGCTGCGCAAACTGGCGACGATGCCCAAGGACCTCGTGTTTCTCATCGACACAAGCTCATCGATCCCGCAGCGGTGGGTCGAGCAGATCGCGCTGGGTGTCGAGCAGGCGCTGGTGTCGCTCAATGAGGGCGACCGGTTCAACATCGTGCTCTTTGCGGACGAGGTCGGGTTTCTCTTCGAGCAAGGCCCGCAGCAGGCGACGACAAACAACATTAAGGCCGCGTCGGCGTTCCTCCGCTCCGCCCGGAGCAAGGGGTACACGGACGTCAACGCAGCGGTGCGTCGGATGCTCACGCGTGATAACAGTGGGGCGCGGGTGTACTCGATGGTGCTCATCTCTGACGGCCTGCCGACGGTGGGCGTGGTCGACAGCCGGGAGCTCATCAACCTCATTACGCGCGAGAACGACGGCTCGGCCGACATCTACTGCGTGGGCGTCGGTGAGCGCCGCCGGATGGACCCGCGCATGCTGGACTTCCTGGCGTACCGCAACCGTGGCTTCAGCGTCATCGCCGACGGCGAGAAGCAGGTCGCAGTCGTGATCCGTGACCTCGCGTCACGCCTGCGGTTCCCGATCATCACGGACGTGTCGGTGCAGGTGGCGGGTCGGCGTGCGACTGACGTTTTCCCTGCGGTGTTGCCGTCGATCCATCAAGGGCAGGCATTCGCGCTCTACGGGCGATACAGCGGCGAGGGGCCGCTCACGTTCCGCGTCACCGGCCGATCGGCCGACGGCAAGCCCGTGGACTTCACGTTCGGGCAAGACCCCGCCCAAGCGCCACGCGGCGGGGCCGACATCGCGCAGGGCTGGGCGTTCTGGAAACTGCACCACCTCTACAGTGAGGTGCTGCGCCTCGGCCAGCGCGACGACCTGCTGCAACAGATGCGGGCACTCGAACAACGCTTCGGTCTCAAGGCGTTGTATTGATTGTTGAGCCACTGCGGTATCGGTTGTCAATTGATCGGCGTGTTCTCGCGGAGGTCTTCGGTGGTGGCGTGGTCGAAGCTGCGGAAGAGCCGGTGGAAGCGTGGGGCGACGAACGAGCCGTCGAAGGACAGCGCGATGAACTTGGCCTTGCCGGTGATGTGTTTGCCTTGCACGGTCAGGCCGTTGAAGTTGGTGAAGTACGCGCGGGAGTCGGCGGAGTTGTCGCGGTTGTCGCCGACCATGAAGTACTCGCACTCGCCAAGGTCGGGGTCGTTCTTCAGGAGCACGGGCGGGACGTTGCGGTAGTTGGGCATCGCGCTGGTGAACTGGACGGCGTGTTCGATGGGCGCGATGGACTCGATAAAGTCGTCCAGCGCGAGGGTGTGTGTCCCGCCGGGAGACTTGAAGAAGCGCACGGGCGAGGTCTGCACGTCGTCGTAGTGGATGGGGACTTCCTGGCCCTGTGCGTCAAGGATGCGCAGCCGGCCGTTGATGACTTCGACGGTCTCGCCGGGGAGCGCGACGATGCGCTTGACCATGCGGATGCCGTGCGATGGGTTCTCTTGTCCGTTGGGCAGCGTCGGCGGTGTGGGGTTCCAGAAGGTGACGATGTCGCCGCGCTGCGGCTTGGCCCAGAGGTAGCGTGGGAGGAACGACAGGGGGTTTTTGAACTGCGGGAGCAACGGCAGGTCGATGACGGGGCCGTTGACGGGCGCGTTGATGCCGTACGCGAGTTTGTTGACGACGATGCGGTCGCCTTCGAGGATGGTGGGGTTCATCGAGCCCGAGGGCACATCGTTCCAGTCGATGATGGATGAGCGGATGACGATGAGCACGAGCAGGATGGTGCCCATGGGCTTGACCCATTCCTGCCAGAGCTTCTGAGTGAAGGTCGTTGGCGCTGGCGGCGTGCCGGCGTTGGCCGCGTTGGCGTCGGGCGTGGTGGGCGTGTCATGCATGATGGCATTATGTCAGCGGTTGGTTGGCGTTGCGTCGAGCGTGTGGCCGGTACCGGTTTGGGGGGTGTTGCGTCCGGGCAACAGGCGTTACAAGCCGACGCTGGTGGCGACGCGCTCGGGGTGTCGGTATCGCCTGTTTTCAGCTTGTTTTGTTGGCGATTGTGAGCGACTGTCATCCGGGCTGGCGGCGCGGCGATCGCGGTGACATGGTTGCGTCATGGGCTTGTGTGCAACACGATGTCGCTCGGCGATGACCACGGCGGTCGTGCTCGTGTGTGTCGCGGGGCTGGCCGGGTGCGCAACGACGGACCACGCCGGCGGGGCTGACCTCGAGCCGTTGTCGATCCGCACGGGCGCCAACGGCCAGCCGTCCACACGGCCGTACGCGCTCGTCACCGTCCCGCCGCGCGGCGGCGGGTCGTACCCCGGCTCGCGCTGGTACGACCACCGCAACGACTGGCGCGACTCCGTGCCCTCGCCCTACGGGTACGTTTACGTAGACACCTACAGCGAGACCGTGACGCGCGACCGACAGGGCGGCGGTGGCGGCGGGTGGGCCCGGGGGTTTCACGGCTCGCACGGCGATGCGTACCATCAGACGACGTACCGCACGACCGTGCGGCAGAGCGTGCCGTGATGCGTGTTGCTTGGTTGTGCAGTCTGCATCGATCGTGGGACCGCGCGTGCACTGCCCGATAGACTGCGGCGATGAGTTCATCGCCATCCGATGTCCTGAGGCCGACCATTCGGGTCAAGCGTTCTTTGGAGCAACCGCAGACCCCGCCGCCCCCGCAGAGTTTCGAAGAGGAGCTGCGAGCTGCGGTGCGTGGCGAGGTGCTGACCGAGGCGGTGCTGCGCGGCATCTACGCGACCGATGCGTCGTTGTATCAGCAGACGCCGCGCGTGGTCGTCGTGCCACTCGATGA
>DAIOEG010000169.1:0-6113 GCA_036746415.1 Phycisphaera sp.
GCGCGTCGCGCGCACGATGCGCAGCGCATACTTTGCCACGTGGTCGGGCACGGGGATCTGACGCACCAGTGACTGGATCGACAGCACCTTCTCCGCGTCCAGCACCGGCTCGACGACCTGCTTGAGCCCGCCGGTCGTTCGGCGGATCACTTCCAGCTCCTCCGCCTCGCTCGGATAGCCCACGCGGATCATGAACATGAAGCGGTCCAGCTGCGCCTCGGGCAGCGGGTACGTGCCTTCTTGTTCAATCGGGTTCTGCGTCGCGAGCACGAAGAACGGCTCGGGCAACGCGCGTGTTTGGCCGCCGGCGGTGACGTGGTGCTCCTGCATCGCCTCCAGCAGCGCGGCCTGCGTCTTGGGCGGCGTACGGTTGATCTCGTCGGCCAGCAGACAGTGGGCGAACACCGGGCCCTGGACAAAGCGCAGGTTCCGCTTGCCAGTAGTCCGGTCTTCTTCGATGACCTCGGTGCCCGTGATGTCTGAGGGCATGAGGTCGGGCGTGAACTGGATGCGGTTGAACGACAGGTGCATCGACCGCGCGATCGTGCTCACCAAAAGCGTCTTCGCCAGCCCCGGCACACCCACAAGCAGCGCATGCCCCCGGCAAAACAACGCCATGAACACCTGTTCCACCACATCCCGCTGACCCACGATCGTCTTGCCCACCTGATCAGCCAATTGGTCGGCAGCGGTGCGGACTTCCTTCAACAGCGCTTGAGCATCGTGATCGGGCATGGTGCAATGATAGGGGAGTGGGGAGTGGGTGTTGGGGAGTAGTCAGCGAGGAAGCAAGTCAATGGTCTTAAAGTCAAAGGTCGTATATCGCAGATTGCAATCTTCTGACCTTTGACCTTCGGCGTTCTGACTTTCGACAGCTTGCCTTCAGACCACTCCCCAACACCCACTCCCCACTCCCGTTGTCCGCCGAGACTCACTTGCTCACCAGCACCACATCCACCCAGACCAGTCGGTGGTCGCTGGCGTCGATGAGGCGGGCGAGTGGGTCGGTGGATTCGGGCCAGAAGACGCCGTTGCCGACGATGGTGAAGTCGTCGCTGGGCAGGACGTAATCGACGCGGAGGTTGCCGGGGGCGTTTCTGGATTCGGGGAAGTCGGCGGTGTCGAACGCGGGGTCGCCCTGGTGTGTTCGGTTGATGCCGGCTTGTTGCTCGGCGGCTTCGACGGCGCCTCGGCTGCTGGGGGTGGGGCTTGGC
Source organism: Phycisphaera sp. (assembly GCA_036746415.1). Classification (GTDB taxonomy): domain Bacteria; phylum Planctomycetota; class Phycisphaerae; order Phycisphaerales; family Phycisphaeraceae; genus DAIOEG01. The sequence continues at coordinate 1,215 of DAIOEG010000169.1, forward strand.
TGGATGCGTGGGTGTGCGAGCAGGGCGGAGATGGCGTGCTGATAGGAGTCGCCGTCGAAGGGGTCGGCGTTGAAGTCGCCCATGAGGACGAACGGCGCGGCGACGCCCAGGAGCGGTTGGCCGGCGTCATCGCGAAGGGTGTCGCTGCCGTCGAGGTAGTGGGTCCACAGGGCGATCTCGTCGTGGTTGCGCCGGCCGTTGCGGTCTTCGGGGCCGTCGAACACGGGGGGCGTGGGGTGGCTGATGAGCAGATGGACGGTCTTGTTACCGGGGAGCTGGACGGGCACATCCGCGTGGGTCTTGCTGCTGAGGCGCAAGGTGCGGTGCGCCTCGTCGCTGTAATGGTCGGCGGGCATCACGTGGTCGGGCAGGTCGGCCCACTTGATGAGGCGCAGTGCGCGGGCGTTGGAGAGGTCGAGCGGGTAGCGCGAGAGCACGAGCATGCCGTAGTGCCCGGGATAGTTGCCCCAGCCGTGCGCGTCGGCGGGGCCTTGCGTCTTACCGTCGTTGTTGAGGTCCAGCCCGGTCGGCTCGCCGGTGTTGACGCGGGGGGCGTAGACGTGCGGGTATTCGAGTGTCATCGCGCCGGCCTGAGAGACGGCGAGGTAGCTGCGTTGAAACGCACGGGCGGTTTCGCCGGTGGGGTCGAAGTCGAACTCGTTGATGAGCAGGACATCGGGCCTGACGCGTTGGATGATCTCGGCGATGCTGCGGAGCTTGTCGTCGTTGCCCCGGGCGATGGCGAGCGCGAGGCCGTCGGGCGTGTCTCGGCTGAGCGCTGCGTTGAAGGTGGCGAAGCGCACGGCGTTGGTGGGCTTGGTGAGCCACGGGCCGGCGCGCTGCGCCTGGGGGCTTTGGCAGCCGGGGCACAGGGCGATCAGGAGAACCATAAGGACGGCGTGCTTCATATTCATGGCCCTTGAAAGGGTGTCATCCACAGGCATGGTAAACCCCTGATGAGCGCGGGGCGTGGCGAGAGAGACGGCGCTGCGTGTGGCTGCGTTCACGGCCGATGGATCACGCGGACGTTGACTCGGCCGTCGGTCGTGGGCGGAGCGGTGATGTTGCGAGGTGTGCGTGCAAGCAGCGACTGCACGCCGAGCACCGCGCGCTGCAGCACCCCGCAAGCGGCCCACACCACCACACCGACCAGCGCCGCGCCCAGCAGCACCGCCACGAACGCCACCGCGAGGCCCGCCGCGGGCACCAGCAGCACCACCATGGCCGAGAGGATGCCCGCGCGCATCGGCCAGGCCCGCGTTTGTCGTGCGAACAGGTGCGCGCCAAGCCGAGAGACAAATTGCGGGCCAGCGTCTTGGCCGGCGTTGAAGGTTTGGAAGTGGATCGGCATCGCCACAGCGTAGCGCGGGCGGGGCGGTCGTGTCGATCGCGCGGGTTGTGCGGGGGGGCCAGGGCGGGTCGAGTGGAACACAGGCGGGCCGATCAAGTGATGCTTGCAAATCGACGATGTGACCAGAGAAATCACCCCAAACCGGGAACGGAGAGCCGACGATGAGCCAGGACACCACCACGATCCAGACCCCTCAGGAAGTCGTTAAGTCGGCGATCGCAGAGATCAGCCACATCGCGACGCTGCCCGAGGTCACGCTCAAGATCATCAAGCTCGTCGAGGACCCCGACTCCACCGCGCAGGACCTCAACAAGATCATCAGCAACGACCCGGCCCTGGGCGCTCGCATCCTCAAGGTTGTCAACTCGGCGTTCTACGGCCTGCCGGGGCAGATCGGCTCGATCAACCGCGCGATCGTCCTCCTAGGCCTCAACGCCGTCAAGAACATCGCCATCGCCGCCTCGCTTGCGAAGCTCTTCCGCGGCGGCAAGATCGCACAGAACTTCGACGCACGCGACCTGTGGACCCACAGCATCGCCACCGCCACCACCACACGCATGCTCGGCCACAAGATCGGCCTGGGCCTGCCCGACGAGGCCTTCCTCGCCGGCCTGATCCACGACATCGGCATCATGGTCGAGGTCCAGGCCCGACGCTCCAAGTTCGTCGAGGCGCTCGAAGCCACCGACCGCGGCCTGTCGTTCCGCGAGGCCGAGGCCCAGCTGATCGGCGCCACCCACGAACAATTCGGCTACGAACTGTGCAAGGTCTGGAAGTTCCCCACGAACCTTCAGCACGTCGCCGGCTACCACCACCGACCGCTCGACCTGCCCGAGATCAACCGTGGCATGACCGCGCTGGTCCACGTGGCCGACTTCATCACACGCGACCTGAAGCTGGGCTTCACAGGCGACGTCGAAGGCGAAACGCCCGATCCGGCGCTGCTGGAGTTCCTCAAGCTCGGCCCCAAGGCCATCGAAGAAGTCGCGGCCAAACTCCCTGATGCCATGAAAGAAGCAAGCAGCATTTTCACCTCGCCGGCCTGATCGGCGTACACACCACTCGCAACGGGCGCACACCACACGCGCCCAACGCCAAGGCGTCTCTCTTTTCCCTCCGGGCGACGGTTCGCAAGATCCGTCGCCTTTTTTCATGCGCACACACGACGACTCATGTCGATCCCACGCCGACGCTGAGCGAGTCCCCAAGCGAAGCGTCTGGCTTCCCCATCTCCCACCACACCTCTTCCCACATCACACGCCCCATACCAATTCGTGACGTATTGCTGACGCAATTTTGACGTTGCCGTGACACAGCGGTTCTATCTTCAACACCGCAGCAAAGTCACTGATGGTCAGTGACCCGAGGGCACCCCTTCGACCCGCTCATGAGCCGCGACGAAGCGTCCACCACACTGGGCCGACTGCAGATCGACCACCACGCCTACGAGGTCTGTGTCGATGGTGAGCGCGTCGCGCTGACCCTCAAACAGTTCCGCATCCTCGCAACGCTCGCCAAGCGGCCCGGCTGGGTCCACGACGCCCAGCAACTCTCCCGCTCACTCGACGGGCCCGGCCACGAACTCAGCGTCGGAACCCTCAAAAACCACATGTACCACCTCCGACGCAAGCTCGGCTCCGCCGGCGACCAACTGCAAACCGTCCGAGGCCTGGGCTACCGACTCGTCGAACAACAACACACCCCAACACAAGACGCAACCACTCACCAAACCCTCGACGCAATCTGACACGCTTCCCACCACTTCCTCAAACAACCCTCACCCAAACGTGACCCGGCCACGTCAGATTACACGACCAGCCGGAGCACGTTTGCCTCCGGAGACAACCATCATGAAACGCTGCACCCAACCCAATTCACGACCCGCCTTCACCCTCATCGAGCTGCTGGTCGTCATCAGCATCATCGCCCTGCTCATCGGCATCCTGCTGCCGGCGCTGGGCGCGGCGCGCGGCGAAGCGCGTGGCAGCGCTTGCCTCGCCAACATGCGATCCATCGCACAGGCTATGGAGGCGGGCGTCGTCGAGAACAAGCTCAAGTACCCGCCGTCTTATCTGTACTTGCTCGCAGGCAATCCTCCCGATGGTGCAATGCCCGGTTCGATCCTCACGCAGCCCTTCAATGACGACGGCGGCTACCTCCACTGGACCAACGCCCTGCTTTCGCTGGGCCCAGCGGCGGACCAGTTCCAATGCCCCGACATGGAGTTTGGGGGCGCCCCGATGACCAACCCCCCTACGGCAGGCGATTTACTCGACGGGCAAGTGGGTGGCGTTGGATTCAACGCGGGCTTCCGTGACAAGCAAGTCAAGTTCAATGCGTACGGTGCCAACGGTGCCCTGATCCCGCGCAACAAGTTCACCAGCCAGGTCCGTGGGTGGGACGGCGTCAACGGTCGGTTCCACCAGTTGGTTTCGGTCGAGCGGATCAAGGACGGCTCCAACACCGTCCTCGCTGCCGAGTACAACGAGCTGTGGCAGGCCATCGCGACCGGCGGGCCGGGCAACCTGTTGAGTAAGTCGCACCGCCCGATCGTCGCTGCCCGCAACCTTCTCGCGGGGGGGTCAGAGGTTCCACATGCGGCAACGAAACCGCCACCTTGGGCGCCGCAGCGCCGCGTTCACGGCGCAAGCCGAACGCGAGTCCGGCTGGCAGAAACACCAGACCGGCAACGTCGGTGTAGGCATCCAAAGCCCGCGGCGGCCACCAGACCATCTGCGCCAAGGCCAGCGCAGCTCGCAGCACGGCGATGAGGATGGGCGCATGGCCCGCACGATGTCATCGGTGTTGTGAGGATGCACGAGTGAGCTCAGCAATCGCTTTGAGCGCGTCTGCATCGAAATCGCTCCGCATCTCGACGATCCGATTCGCCATAATTGGAGGCCAGGGCGCCAGATGCCAGAGAAGCTCGCGGATACCCGCGGTACTAGCGCCAGCATCGATTTCCACAATTGAGGCATGACAATGACCTTCGTCTCGCAACCCTTCTTCGCCCGCGTCGGCCAGCACTGGTTCGTTCCGGCCGCTTTGTTGATCGTCGCCGGAGCGCTGACCCTTGCGCAGACCGCAGACTGGCCGCGTGAGGCGCAGCTCCTTGAGGGCGCGCTGCTGTTCGACCTCGCGATTTTGCTGCCGCTGCTGTTCTGGTTTTGCTACCGGCTGAAGGCGAAGGCAATTGCCCTGCGGGCGGCCGCCATGGCCTGCGGCGGCATTTGGCTCGCCACCTACCTCGTTCCCTCTGAGCATCAAGTGCTGTTGCCTACGGTCGCCTTTCTGCGCTACGGCGCGATCGCGGTCCTGCTGTACATCGAGATTCGCGTGGTCGCCGCCCTGTACTGGGCGGTGATTGCGGGGCGGGTTCCAGCCGATCAGATCGCCACTCATCTGGCCGAGAAAGCCGGCATTCCACTCGGCCTTGCAACGATCATGGCCAAGGAGGCGCTGTTCTGGAAGCGATTGCTGGCCCGGCCGATTGCCTTCATTCGGAAGCACTTCGGCCGTGGCGATTGATCGGACGATGCCAAGCCGGC
>DAIOEG010000170.1:0-6097 GCA_036746415.1 Phycisphaera sp.
CTCGATCAACTCCTGGCACGTCCGCACATCCACCGCGATCGCCTCACGCTGCGCCTGCTCTGTCTCAAACGTCGCCGGCCGGTGGTGCTGCTTGGCCACTTGTCGCAGCGTTGCCTCGGCATCGGCCCGCTCAAAAAACGCGGGTCCGCCTTGTTTCGCAACGGTTTCGACGCATGCGGCGGCAACGCCGGGGTCGGGGAAACACGCACGCTGCGACGACATGCGTGACGCCGAGGCGTAGATCGGCGTGCCGATGGGCGGAGTGGTGATGTCGGCCTGCGGCGCTTCGTCGGGTTTGCTGGCGAGCATCGCCAGCTCGAACGGATGCGCGTGACGCACAAGCGCCGGCGTGACGAAGCCGACGATGGTGTCGGAGACGACGATCAGCCGGTGGTGCAGCGTATGGGCCTGGAAGTCCATCGCGCCGCGGTCGTGCATCGCGCGGTTCTCCGCCCACGATGCAAGCGTGTAGCCGTCCTTGAGCGGGCCCGTGATGTCCTGTTCCTTCGCCCTGCCCGCCCAGGCGTCGGCCAACGTCGGACGCACCACACGCGACGCCGGCTCACCCAGCGGCGGCATCCTGCCGGGAATTAAAAACGTCGTGCCACGCAGCCCGTACCGCAAAAACAACGGCTCAATCACCGACCACACGCTCAAGTGCCCATCGTCAAACGTCAGGAACACCTCGTTGCTCTTGCTCTGCGTGACGCCTTCCACGCGGTCTGCGTATTCATCGGCGGTGAGCGTCACGATGCCGTCCTCCGCCAGACGCTTGCACCACGCCTCGAATGCATCGGGCATCCCCGCGTGCAGACACAACACCGGCGGCACCTCACCGGCGCGCAGCGAACGCCCGTACACAAACGACGGGTAACGCATCAGCCCCAGATCGACCGCCATCGTGATTAGGTCACAGGCGGTCTTGAGCGACTTCTTAAGCGGCACAGCCCAGGCCCCCTTCCACGCCACTTACGCGCATGCGCTTGAACAACTCGACATGCTGCGCCGCGACCGTCTGGATATCAAACAGCTGCGCAGCTCGCTTTTTCCCTTGCTTCGCTAGGGATTCCGCGAGGGCCGGGTCGTCGATCAGCCGTTCGATCGCTCGCCGCAGCGCGTCGGGGTCGGCGGGCGGGACGAGCAGCGCTTCGCGCTCGTGTCGGCCGATCTCGGGCAGGCCGCCGACGTTGCACGCGACGCTGGGCAGCCCGCACGCCAGCGCCTCGATGAACGAGATGGACAACGCTTCCATCTCCGAGGGGATGACGAACAGGTCGCTTGCACGCAGGTAGTCGGCGACGTTGGTCTGGTAGCCCGTGAAGGTGACGCGGTGCGCGAGCGTGTGGTCGAGGACGAACTGGCGCAGCTCATCCTCGACGGACAGATACATGTTCGCTCCCGCGCCGACAAGCACCAGGTGCAGCTTGGGTCGATCGGTCGCGAGCTGCTTCATGGCTTGCAGCAGGTGCATCAGCCCCTTGCCCTGGTTGAGCTTGCCGGTGTAGGTGATGAGCGTGGCGTCCTGCGGGAGGCCGAGCTTGCTGCGCAGGTCGCGTTTGAGGCCGCGTGCATCGCCGTCGTGATAGATGGTCAGGTCGATGCCGTTGTAGACCTTGTGGACCTTGCGGTGGGGCACGTAGCACTGCGCGTATTCGCGTTGGATGGGCGAGCTGATGGCCATGAACGCGTCGGCATGACGGAGCACGGCGTTGCGGAGTTCAACGGCGAGCTTGACCAGCGGCAGCGCGCGTCGTCGCGAGCCGTGCAGGTGTTCGTGCATGTGCTTGCCGGACAGTTCTTCGCAGCTCTCGCTGCGCAGGATGAGCTGCTTTCCCAGCGCCTTGCACGCGAGCACGCCGGGCAGCCCCAGGACGCGCAGTCCGCAGCAGTAGACGACGTCGTACTGGTCGCGGTGGTCGGCCATCCATCGCATCATGCCGGGCATCATCATGTATTTGCCGAAGCGTTTGTAGCCGGGGTACCCGACGCGGTCGATGCGTACGCCGTCGAGCGTCTCGGTGGCGGGCGAGTCGGTCAGCCGTCGCTGCGTGAGGACGCGGATCGACACGCCCATGGTCAGGAGCTGCGCGGCCAACAGCCGCGAGTGTGACTCGCCCCCGCCGACGATCGGCCAGTAGGAATCTGTCAGGAGCAGCACGCGCGGCGCGGGGTCTACTGCTTGACGATCGGCCCCCGGGTCAACGCGGGTCTGGCTTTCCAGAAGGCGGGTCTGTCGAGCTGTGACGGAAGCGGTCATGTCCTCTTTATCGACTAAAAGCGCGTGTGCTTGCGGGTCAAAGTATCTCGGGCCGGGGCCCGCTGCGGTGGAGCCAGCGGTACACCTGAAGCATGGCCTGCACGTGCCGAGGCATGTTGAACTCGGCCGCTCTGCGCGGCGCTGCGGCGGCGAGCCGTTGGTAGAGATCGCGGTCCGACAGGAGCTTCAACGCCGCATCCGCCAGCGCTGCGGGGTCATCACGGCGGACGATCAGGCCCGCGTTCTGATGCACCACGACCTCCGATGGGCCGGGCACGTCGAACGCAACGACCGGCCGGCCGTTCGCCATGGCTTCGACCGCCACCAGCCCGAAGGACTCGCCGAACTCCGAGGGGATCACGAGCAGGTCCAGCGCCTGCATGACTGCGGGGATGTCGTCACGCTGCCCGGCAAAGATCACGCGGTCCGGGCCGAGCCCCGCTTCGCTTGCCTGCCGCCTGATGCTCGGCTCAAGCGCCCCTTGCCCGACCAGGACCATCGCCGCGTCCGGGTGGCCGGCGGCAATCCGTCGCATCGCTTCGATCGCGTATCGGTGCCCCTTCATGCGGTCGAAACGGGCCACCACTCCAAGCAGTGGCTGGCCCGGCGACACGCCCCACTCGGCTCGCAGACGCGCCCGCGCATCGTTGCCACCACTGCGGAGTTGGTGCGCATCCAGGCCGTAGTACACCCTGAACACGCGGTCCGCGCGGACCCCATACGCGTCGGTCGCCATCGCGCGGCAGGCGTCGGACACGACGATGGCGGCATCTGTGCAAGGGGCCAGTCTGCGCTGGACCCAGCGGTTCACGCCCCGCAGCGGCACCGTGTCGTGGATGTGCAGCAACGAGCGGCAACCCTGCCGGTTCCGCAAGGCCCGCACGACGCGCCCCAGCGCGTGCGACTGGTAGCTGTGCAGGTGGAGCACCTGCGCGTCGAGCATGCGCGCCCACCGCCAGACATCCAGGAGCGCCCCGGGGTCCGTCTTGGATCGGTTGAGGAAGAGCGTGTCAACGCCCTGTTCGCGCAGCGCATCTGCGGAGTCGTGTTGACCGCGAAAAAACAGGGCTGTCAGCGGGACGCCCGCGGCGCACAAAGCCGGGTACGCCGTCTCGAAGTAAGTCGTGCCACCGTGCTTGCGCCCGTTGGTCTGCCGGTAATGGTCCGCGATCGCAAGCACGCGCGGGAGACCTGTCCTCTGCGGGTAGATCGAGAGGGTGTTTGCAGACGGATCGGCCAGCACCGCCCCACGCAGCTTTGGTTGGAACAAGAACGACATCTCACAAGGAGTATCGTCCAATCCGGCTGTGAATGCGAACCCTTGCTTTGTTGATAGTGCGTCACTTCGTCTTACGCGGCGAGCGCGGGGTTGCTGCTGTTGGTCGGCTTCGGCGGGCCGTGGTCCTGCACGGGCAGCGTCAGCGAGATGCCAGCCACGGCGCGGTACGCACAGATCAACTCGCTCACGTGTTTTTCGATCGAGAAGCCACGGGAGTGCACCCATGCGTCGTGAGAGAGGTGGGCGTGCAGCGTGGTGTCCGAGAGCACATCGGCCACCGCGTCGGCCATCGCCGAGCTGTCGCGGGTGTTGACGAGCAGGCCCGTCTTGTCGTGCACCACGACATCGGGAATGCCGGCCGTGGGGAAGGCGACCACGGGCAAGCCCGATGCGATGGCCTCGATCGCGGCGTACGGCATGCCCTCGCCCCAGATCGAGGGCATGGCCACCACGTCCAGCCCTGCTAGCACGCCGGGGATGTCGCCCCGCTGACCCAAAAACCGCACCGCATCGCCCAGCCCCGACGAGCACGCGAGCGCCTCAAGCGAAGCACGGTCGGCCCCCTCGCCGATCACAAGGAGCACCGCCGAGGGCACACGCTTCAGCACCGCAGGCATGGCCTCGATGATGTAACGCTGGCCCTTCATCTCGGTTAAACGTCCGACAACACCGATCAGCTTGGAGTTGGGCGGCAGCGACAGCGTGTCCCGCAACACGCTGCGCGCCTCGGGCAATGCCTGCTGGAACCGACTGAGGTCGATCCCGTTGTGCAGCGTCTGGATGTGCGACGCATCGACACCGAAGTCCAACGACGCCAACTCGGCCACCGCGCCGCTGACGCACAGCGCCAGCCCGGTGCACGGGGCGACCGACTTCTGCAACAAGCGCATCGGCAGGGACAGCCGTTTGGTGTCGTGCAGGTGGATGATCGTGCCCGCACCGACGCGGGAGGCGTACCGACGGGCCAGGTACATCGACTTCAGACTCGCCGCGTGGATCACGTCAGGCCGACGCTCGTCGATCAGCCGCTTGACGTCCCACGCCACACGGGGGTCATGGCTCGACCGGTTCAGAAACACCGTCTCGACGCCGCCGTCACGCAGCGTCTTGGCCGCGGGGTGCTCGGGCGACATGAAACACGCCGTGATCGACACGCCCGCCGCCACCAACCTCGGCCAGACCGACGTGAAATACGTCGTCCCCCCGTGCACCTTGCCCCCCGAGTGGCCCAGGTGATCCGCAAGCGCAAGCACACGAGGCAGCCGACCCGACTCAGCAGCATTGCTCACACCAGCCCCTTGCGAGGTTGACCGTACAGCATCCACCGTTAACGCTCCCATATTCCCTTCAATCGACCAAAAAAGACGTTCCATCAAAACAAGCGACGTGTTAATAAACCACAGCCCCACGTGAAAATCAAATAAACAGGAAATGAAGGTTCCAAGATCACCACGGTGGGGATAACCAAGTCGGCAACGACGGGAAAAGGGTCAGAAAACCGTCAAAATATGATTGCAAACCGTCTCGATTGGGAATCACCCTCACTCCGGCAGCTCGTCAGAGGTCATCGTCATCGAACGGCGCGTTGCATCGGGACCCGTGTTGCCGGAGTGGATGTGCGGGTCGGTGCGGGAGGCGTCTGTCGCTGCCGTGGAGGCCGCCGAGTCACTCGGCATGAGGCAGCCGCGTCACGGACAAACACGTTGCGTCGCATCATGCCGTTGTCGTTTGTGTGTAGGTCGCTCAAGGATGCGATGTCGAAGTTGGCGGCAGGTTGTCGACTCAGTGAGCTGCGACCTGTTCCATCTTCAGCACTTGGTCGTCGGCGTGGTAGCTGGAGCGAACGAGCGGGCCGGCCTCGCAGTGGCGAAAGCCGATGGCCTCGGCCTGGCGCTTGAACTCGATGAACTCGGAGGGGCTGACCCACCGGCTGATGGGCAGGTGGTTCCGCGTCGGCTGGAGGTACTGCCCGATGGTGAGGATGTCGCAGGTCTCGTGAACGCCGGGGTACGTCGCCTCGGGGAAGCTGGCGTCGGTGGCGCGTGGCTCGCGCGACGGGGCGTGGCCGGGCTCTTGGTGGGGCCAGTGCGGGTTGGTGTGGGCGACAGAGGCGCCGCCTCGACGGAAGCGTTGGCCGAGCGCGGGTTTGTCGTCGCCGATGTTGCGGTGGAGCGAGCCGGAGATGGAGAGAGAGCCAGACGCTTCGCTGCGCTGAGCGTCGGCGTGGGTGGCATTGAGCATGCGGTACGGGTCGGGGACGGTGAAGGGGTCGCGGTTGGTGGCGGGCCGATCGGCGTTGATGCCGACGGTGCGGACGCCCTCGACGACATCGCGCATGAGCTGGATGACTTCTTCGTCGCGTTCGCCGATGCCGACCATGATGCCGGTCTTGACGGTCAGTCCTTGTTGCTTGGCGCGTCGGAGCAGCTCGATGGAGCGTTCGTAGATCGCCTGCGGCCGAACGACTTTATAAAGACGGGGAACTGATTCGAGGTTGTGGTTGAGGATCTCGGGTCGTTCGTCGAGCACGAGTTGCAGCGCGTCCCAGTCGCCGCAGAAAT
>DAIOEG010000171.1:0-3300 GCA_036746415.1 Phycisphaera sp.
GTTTGAGAGCGTGGATGAGAGTGACCAGCCCGTCACCGACTTCGGCGGGTATCAGCACGGCGACCTCATCGGCGGCTTCGGCGTCGAGAGCTCGATGGAGCAGTCGCTGCGCGGCAAGCGCGGCCAGACGATCAAGCGACGCGACACCGATGCGCTCGTGAGCGAGCACCCCGCCGTACCCGGCAACGATGTGACGCTCACGATCGACCTTCGGCTGCAGGCGCGTGTGCAGGCGCTCATGAGTCACGATGAACGCATCGGGCTGATGTACGCCCGGCCGTGGCAGAACAACACGCTCCCGCCCGCCACGCCGTTGCAGGGCGCAGCGGTGGTGCTCGACATCGAGACGGGCGAGGTGCTTGCGGCTGTCAGCGTTCCCACGATCACGCTCGACCAGCTCCAGAACCGGCCGCGAGAAATCTACAGCGACTTGACGAACCAGCCGTTCTTGAATCGGGCGGTGGCGTACCCCTACCCGCCCGGCTCGACCATGAAGCCGGTCGCGTTTGCGGCGGCGGTGAGTGAGGGCATCATCGACAGCGACTGGCACTTCGAGTGCAAGGGCTTCCATGACGCGAATAACGACAACACCTGGCAACCTACCGAGCCGCGCTGCTGGATCTTCAAGACCTACAACGGCACGCATGGCAACCAGTCGCCCAACGACGCGATTAAGAACTCCTGCAACCCCTACTTCTTCAAGCTCGGCGAGATGCTCAGGCCGGAGCGCATGATCCACGCCTATCAGCGCTTTGGCATGGGCGCAACGCATGACTGCGGGCTGCACGAAGAACGACCCGCGACGCTGCCCGACCCCAAGACGCTGCAGGTGAATGATGCGGTGCAGATGGCGATCGGCCAGGGCCCGGTCAACTGGACGCCGCTCCAGGCGGTCAGCGCGTACGCCGCCATCGTGCGCGGCGGGCTGTATGTCCCGCCCACGTTTCTCCTTGGAAAACAAGGCGAACCGATCGATCTTGAGTTGCCCGAGCGGTCTGTCAAGGAGTTGCTCGAAGGCATGCGACGCTCCGCCAATGAGAACGGCGGGACGACCTACGGCATCCGCTTCAGCGAAGAGCAGGCGGCCGTCATCTTCAACGCGCCGGGCGTCAAGGTCTACGGCAAGTCGGGCACGGCCACCGCTCCGCCGTTGTACGAACGCTTCGACACCAACAACGACGGCATCGCCGATCAGCGTGGCAACAAGCTGCGTGAGGGCGATCACGCTTGGACGATTGCACTGGTGTGCGGGCGTGACGACCCGAGGCCCAAGTACGCGATCGCTGTGGTGTGTGAGTTCGGCGGGTCGGGCGGACGCACGGCCGGGCCGATCGCGAACCAGATCATCCGCGCGTTGCAGGCCGAGGGCTATCTGCCGAGCGGGCGTGTGGAAGATGAACTGCCCGCAACGACGCCCGACCCGGGGCTGCACACCGAATGAGTGTGCTGCCCGATTTCATCGCGTCGCGTCTGCAGCCCCACGCGGGGTGGGCGTCGCTTCTTGCGGCGCTGTTGCTGACTCTGATCGGTGTTGCGGCGATCTATACCGTTGAGCCGGGGTATGCGTCCCTCACGTTGACACGGTGGATCCCGTTGGCGGGCGTGATGCTCGTGCTGGCGATGTTGCCGAGCCCGCGTGTGATTGGGGAGTTGACGTGGCCGCTTGCGGCATTGGCGCTGGCGTTGTTGGTGCTGGTGGTGTTGCCGTTTGTGCCGAGGACGTTGGTGCCGCGGATCAACGGCGCGACGTCGTGGATCAACCTGGGGCTGATGAACTTCCAACCGGCGGAGATGGCGAAGGTGTTCTTTGTGCTGTCGCTGGCGTGGTACCTGCGTTACCGCGAGAACCACCGCACGCTGCTGGGGCTGCTGGTGCCGTTTGTGCTGATGGGCGTGCCGGTGCTGCTGATCTTAAAGCAGCCCGACCTTGGGTCGGCGTTGCTGCTCGCGCCGACGTTGTTTGTGATGCTCGTTGCGGCGGGTGCAAAGCTGCGTCACCTGGGCGCGTTGCTGTCGCTTGGTTTGCTTGCGGTGGTGATCGTTGCGGCGGTCACGGTGTACGCCCCCGACTACAGCCCGCTCAAGCCGCACCAGCAGGACCGCATCCGCTCGATGCTCGCGCTGGCATCGGGCGATGACCGTTACAACCAGACCTCGGCGTTTCAACAGAGCAAGGCGATGACCCTCATCGGGGCCGGCGGCGTCGCGGGTTACGGCGAGGAACGATCCGCCGTCATCCTCGAATACAACCGCCTGCCCGAAGACCACAACGACATGATCTTCGCCGTCATCGTGAACCGGTGGGGGTTGCTCGGTGCGCTTCTGACGCTGTCGTTGTATGCGGTGCTGGTGCTGGGGGTCTTGTTGGTCGCAGCGCGGTCGAAGGACCCGTTTGCGCGGCTGAGCTGCGTGGGCTTTGCGGGGATGATCTTCACGCAGGCGACGATCAACATGGGCATGACCGTCGGCCTGCTGCCCATCACCGGGATCACGCTGCCCTTCATCAGCTACGGCGGGTCGTCGCTGCTGTTCAGCTACGCGATGATCGGGCTGGTGATGAACTTCGCGTCCCGCCGACCGCAACACCTCGCCCGGCCGAGCTTCGAGTTCGACCACGCGGATGCGTTGTTCCAGTGAAGCATCCCTTCATTCACCACCGTGCTAGCGTATAACTACCGCATGATTCCTTTGTTTGTCCCCGAGCAGCTTGCGGCGTTGGATGTGGTGCTCAGCGATCTTCAATATGCACAGCTGGATGCGTTTCTCGACCGTGTGCTTGAGGCGAACAAGGTGATGAACCTCACGGCGATCAAGGAGCCGGACGAGGCGTGGCGACGGATGGTGATCGATTCGCTGACAGCCGTGCCGGGCATCCCCGAGCATGTTGAGGGGGTGGCGGTGCGCGTGGTGGACGTGGGCACGGGCGCGGGGTTCCCGGGGGTGCCGCTGGCGATCTGTTGCCCGCATGCACAGTTCACGTTGATTGAAACCACCGGGAAAAAGGCACGCTTCATCACCGAGGCGGTGTCGGCGATCGGGCTGACCAACGTGACGTTGGTTAACGAGCGTGCGGAAAAGGTCGGTCACGACCCGGCTCACCGGGGCTTGTACGACGTGGCGATCTGCCGGGCGGTGGGGGTGTTGTCGGTGGTGCTGGAGTACATGCTGCCGCTGGTGAAGCTGGAGGGCCGGGCGCTTGCGATGAAGGGGCCACGTGCGGAGCAGGAGCTGTCGGACGCGAGCGACGCGTTGCAGAAGCTGGGCGCTGGGGACGTGGCGGTGATCGATGCGTACCCCGAG
>DAIOEG010000171.1:3310-6059 GCA_036746415.1 Phycisphaera sp.
GAGCCGTTCGAAAACGAACTGGTGATCGTGAGCGTGATCAAGGAGTCACTGACACCCAAGGCGTACCCGCGTGAACCGGGGCTGGTGTCACGGACGCCGCTTTGATGCTTGGCATCAAGCGCGTGTCACATGTTGGGGAGGAACTGGTTGGTGGTGACTTTGCCTTTAGTGAGCGGATCGACGTGGCCGTCGAGGAACAAGCCGTTGGCGGTGTTGGCGTGATGTCGGTAGCGCGGCTGGGCGGCGGTGGGGCGGTCGGCGTTGCTGACAGCGTCACGGTCCTGGTTGGTGGCGATGAGTGTGTTCAAGGTCGCGGGCGGGGTCATGGCGAGGTGGACGCGTCCGAGGTTGTTGTTGCGTCCGATGGTGCCGTCGAAGGTCAGGAGCGTGTTGCCCGGCACGGTGGAGTGTTCGAGGCGGAAGTTCTGGATACTGATGTTATTTCGTATGCGCAGGACCCAGCCGTTGCCGCCGTAGCTGCCCCGGGTTGGGAAGTGCATGAGGCCACGGGTCTCGGGGCAGATCGCGACGGAGACCCAATCACGATGCGTGCTGATGGCACCAGTGACGATCGCTCCGCGGTCGCCGCCTGCCTTGAGGTACTCGTCCATGAGGTCGGGCCACTCGGGCAGGTTTCCCGGGAATGCCGAGCCGTTGCTGAAAGGCAGCTTGCTTTGGTAATCCGAGGCGTACATCTGAAACGCCATGCCGACCTGTCGTGACTGTCCGGCACAGCTCATGGTGCGCGAGGCGGCCTTGGCCGAGGACAGCGCCGGCACGAGCAGCCCGATCAGCAGCAGGATCACGGCGATGCTGACGAGCAGTTCGGTCAATGTGAAGCCCCGCCGGTCCTGAAGTCTGTGGCTGATCATCATGCCGTGTGCATCGCCGGTTCAAGTGCTGCGCTGAATGGCTACGAAGTGATAACAGTCGCAGTCCGTCGGCATGACCGGCCAGCCGTTACCACCGCTGCGTCTTCACACGTCCCGCCCGCGTGACCGCGCCAGACCGACCCCGTGGGATTGCTACGATGCGTGCATGCGATCAGGACGATTCACATCCATGCGTCGTGTCTGCGTGTGGGCCGTGGCAGGCACGCTGGCAGCATCCAGTGCGGTGCTGTGGCCCAGCGTTGCGCGTGCGCAGGAGCGATACGAGTTAAGTGGCGGTGGCTGGGAGCAAGTCGAAGCGCCGCAGCCCGACTCGCCGGAGGGTCGGCTTCAGTCGACCCGCAAGCTGCTAGCCGAGGAGCGATACAAGCAGGCCAAGCAATCGGCAGACGCGTGGATCAACGAGCACCCCGACAGCGGGTTGATGCCCGAGGCGTTGCTCGTGCGGGCCGATGCGCTCGTGGGCATGAACGACTACTGGAACGCGCTGTACGACTACGAGGCGATCATCCTCGATTGGCCGGCGAGCGAGGCGTACCTGACAGCAGTCGAGCGTGAGTATCAGGTGGCCAAGGTGTTCATCGGCGGGTGGAAACGCAAGCTGCTGGGCCTGGCGATCCTGCCGACCGACGGCGAGGGCGAAGAGCTGCTCATCCGCGTGCAGGAACGCGCGCCGGGCACGGCGATCGGTGAGCAGGCGAGCATCGACCTGGCCGACTACTACTTCGCGCAGGCCGACATGCAGCTCGCGTCGGATGCGTACGACCTGTTCCTGGAGAACTACCCATCGAGCGCTCGGAGGGAGTGGGCGATGCTCCGTCTCATCCACGCGAACCTTGCGCGATTCAAAGGGCCCGCGTTTGATGGCACGGGGCTGCTGGAAGCCGATGAGCGTCTTGCCCAGTACGAGGCCGAGTACCCTGCAGCCGCCGAGCGCATCGGTGCCAGCGCGCTACGAGTGCGGATCCGCGAGTCCCAGGCGCAGCGTGACCTCTTGGCGGGCGGTTGGTACATGACGCGGGGTGACACGGTCGCGGCGGCATCGGTGTACCGACGACTGGTCAACGACTACCCCGACACCACCGCGGCGCGCGACGCGGTCGCTCGGCTTATCGACTTGGGCGAGCCGGTGCAATGATGAACCCAACGACACAAGCCCGAACGCCGTTGCGCATGAAACGCGACACATGTATGAACCACGATGCCACGACCCGCTCAACGCAGCGACTCTTTGTGACAACGGATGCATCAGCGCCTCGTTGCACCGCGCAGCAGCGGTGGTGCATTGCCGTGCTTGCATGCGTGACCGTCATGCTCGCGGGTTGCGGGTACCGCACGACCGAGTTGTTCCCCGAAACGTACCGCACGGTGAGCGTGCCGATCTTTGAGAACCGCACGTTTTACCGTGGGGTCGAGACGGACCTGGCCGAGGCGATGGTGAAAGAGATCGAGCAGCGGACGCCCTACAAGGTGGTGGCCACAGCCGCCGCCGACACGTCGCTGACCGGGACGATCGTGTCGGTGCGACAGCAGTCGCTGAGCAAGACGGCGTCGGCTGGCTTTGTGGAAGAGCAAGAGGTCACGGTCATCATCGATTTCGAGTGGAAAGACCTGCGGACCGGCGAGGTGATCGTGTCTCGCAAGGGCTTTGAGAACGCTGGTCGGGCGGCGGCGGCGTCGCCGGTGGGCGAGCCGTTCTCGGTGGCGCAGCACGGCGTGGTGCAACGGCTGGCGCGGGACGTGGTCTCGACGCTGCGCGGCGAGTGGTGAACCGCTGCGGCCGATGTCCCGTCTTGAAAGTGCAGGCCTGATAAACTTCCCGATCCTCCGGCATGCCGCCTACCATGCCGATGTCCCCG
>DAIOEG010000172.1:0-6056 GCA_036746415.1 Phycisphaera sp.
GGGCCTCGCGTCGGCGGGCGGGTCGATGAACCGCTCGCTGCGCACGACAAGCCGCTCGCTGTTGGTCATCGTGCCGACCTTCTCGCCCCACTGACACGCGGGCAGCAACACGTCCGCAAACCGCGTCGTCTCGATGCGCACCGTGATGTCCTGCACGACCACAAGGCCCGTGCGCTCCAGCGCCCGCTCGGCCACATGCGCATCGGGCAGACTCACGACCGGGTTGGTGCACGCGATCCACATCACGTCGGTCCCGCCGGCCGCGGCGTGCTCGAACATCGGCACCGCCGACCGGCCCGCCGCTGGCGCGATCGAGCCGGGCCGGAGCGACCACGCACGCTCGACTTCTTCACGGTGTAATGCGTCCTCCACCATGCGGTACCCCGGCAACTGGTGGCTGAGGTACCCGACCTCTCGTCCGCCCATCGCGTTGGGCTGGCCCGTCAGGGAGAACGGCCCGCAGCCGGGCACGCCCACCTGGCCCAGCAGCACGTGCAGACCGATGATCGCCGTGTTCTTGTCCGTGCCAACCGTGCTCTGGTTTGCGCCCATGCAGTACATGCTCAGCGTCCGACGCGCCGGCCGCATCATCGACACCGCCTGCTCGATGAGCGCCTCATCCACCCCGCACAGCGACCGCAGCACCGACTCGTCCAGCCCCTTCAAGTGGTCCACATACGCCGGCGCATCAGCGACACGGCCCTCAATCTCGGTCGTGTCGATCGCGCCAGACACGAGCAGCCGGCGCGTGATCCACTGCACGAGCGCCACGTCCCCGCCGGGCTTCACGGCAAGGTGCAGGTCGCCGTGATCGGCAGTCTTGGTCCGCCGGGGGTCGATGACGATGATGCGCGACTGGTCTTCGGTCGCACGGCGACGACGCACGCGGTTGAAGAGCACCGGGTGGTTGACGGCCATGTTCGCGCCAAGCAGGAAGAACGTATCTGCCAGCTCGATGTCGTCGTAACACCCCGGCGGGCCGTCGCTCCCGAAGCTCTGCACGTACCCCGCAACCGCGCTGCTCATGCACAGCCGGCTGTTGGTGTCCGTGTGGTTGCACCCCAGAAAACCCTTAAAAAGCTTTGTAAATACATAACTCGCCTCGGTGTCGAGCTGGCCCGAGCCGTACCACGCCAGCGCATCGGGGCCACGTGTCGTGAGTGTCTTGTTGATGTTTGAAGCGATGAAGTCGATTGCGTCGCGCCAGCTCACCGGGACCATCGGGCCGGACCGGTGCCGCCGGAGCATCGGCGTGGTGATCCGCTGCGGGTCGTCGTACACCCGCGTCAGCAATGCGCCCTTGGGGCACATCATGCCGCGGTTGGGCTCGACCGACGTGTCGGCCGAGATCCGCGTCACACGGTTGCCCTCGACCGTCGCGTCCAGCACACAGCCCACGCCGCAGTACGGGCACACGGCCCGCGCCCGCTCGCCCCGGGCTTCATCCACCACCGACAGCGACCACACGCGCCCCGCGCTGTCGTCGCTGCTTCGGGTTGTGCTTGAATCCTCACGCATGCGCAGCTCGGACTCACCAGCCCCACGCCGCGACCGCACGCACGGCGTCATGCATCAACACGGGCACGACCACCGCGCCCACCATCGCGGGCCCAGGCGCGGTGGTCGTCAGCGAATCGGCGTGCAAGAGGATCGGCCGGCGCTGGGTCGCCGAACGCTGAATGATCTCGGCGTCGATCCAATCGTCCGGCCTCTTGCCTGCACTCTCGCTCGACGGGTCCACGACCGGCACAAGCCCCGTCGGCGTCGACGCCCACACGCCGAAGCGCGTGAACAACGGCGAGGCCGACGACGACAGCCAGACCATGACCGCCAGCAGCTCGTTGCGGTGGATCACCGGGAACCCAAAGCCCGAATCCAGGCCCGCGCTCTCCGCCCCTGTCGACCGCAGGAACTCGCGCGAACGCCCCAGCCCGCTCACGCCGCGCGGCATCGCCGACTCCCACACCAAGCCCGGCAGGCCCGCCCCGCGTGGGAAGTTCACGTAACGACTCACCGCCCCGAACCGCTCCAGCCCGACGTAACACCCGCGCGTCAGGCCCAGCTCGAACCGCCCCCGCCGGCCCGCCCACAACTCGACCGCGCCGACCCGGCCGGCGTCGCCCCGCAACAGGAAAACCACCACGTACGTCAGCTTCGCCGAGTCGAACACCGGCAGCGCCAGCACGCCCCGCACTCCCCAGCCGCGCGCCGCTTCACAATCTTCAAACGCCTCATCATCTAACTCACTCAGCAGGATCGGCACGCGACGCGCCAGCACAGCGCCGGCCAGCCCCTGGCCAGACTCGAGCACCCGGCCACGCCGGCAACGCTCGACCCACTCGCAGCCCACGTCCAGGCCCGCGACGTGCTCGACCCGGCCGCCGGCCTCGTCGACTCGCCAGACCTCCACCGCCGCCGTCATGCTGTCCGCCTGCGTCACGCTTGCCATCATCCCAACCCCCCCGTCACTTCCGCAAGCGTCAACGGCTGCGACAACCCCAGACCGTTCATCAGCGCACCACCGTGACCCGCCGATGCACCCGCGCGGCTCGACACCGCTGGCCCGTGCCCGGGCGCAGCCATCGACTGGTTGCGCTGGTGATGACGATCGAACTTCTCCAGAAAGTCGATCAGGCAGCCGCGCAGGTCGTAGTAAAGGTCGTGCTCGATGACCGCCCGGCGGTCGCGCGGCCGGTCGAAAGGGACCTCCAGCACCTGCCCCACCCGTGCGCCGGGGCCGTTGGTCATCATGCACACGCGGTCGGACATGTACACCGCCTCATCGACGTCGTGTGTGATGAGCATCGTCGTGATCCGCTCGCGGTCGAGGATGCCCAGGATCACGTCCTGCAGGTCCATCCGCGTGAGCGAGTCCAGCCGACCAAACGGCTCGTCGAGCAGCAACACGCGCGGCTTAAGCGCGATCGCCCGCGCGATGCCCACGCGCTGCTGCATCCCGCTCGAGAGCTCGCGCGGGTACTTGTGCATCGCGTCCGAAAGCCCGACCACCGACAGGTAATACTCGACGGCCTCGCGGCGCTGTGCCCCTGTCGCGTGCGGGTACACACGGTTCACCCCAGCATCACGTTGCCAAACGCCGTCATCCACGGCAGCAAACACGGCGACTGAAACACCACCGCGCGTTCAGCCCCGCGACCATCGTCAGCACCGTCGACTTGCCGCAGCCCGAGTGCCCGATGATCGACACGACCTCGCCCTCGCGCACCGTCAGGTTGAACCCGTCCACCACGCGGACCGCCTCGCCCACCGGGTTGGGGTACGCCTTCACCAGGTTCACGATCTCTAGATATCGCTCTTTCATGCAGGCCCATCATTCAAAGGGGTTCACCGAACACGCTGTAACGATGCGGGGTCTTCAGCCGACTCGGCTCAGATCGATCGGCACCAGCTCGGGCAGCCGGCGGTTGGTCTGCACGCGCAGCTGCTTGGCCTCGGCATTGAGGTCCATCATGAAGGTGCTGACGCGGTTGCGCAGCCGTTTGAACTGCGGGTTGAAGTTCAGCGTGTTGCGGTCGCGCGGGCGCTCCAAGTCGACGGCGAAACTCTTCTCGAGCGTTGCGCCAGGGCCGGGCGTGAGCGGGATGATGCGGTCGGCCATGAGGGCCGCTTCATCGACGTCGTTGGTCACCATCACGACGGTCCGGCGGTCCTGCTCCCAGATCCGCACGATCTCGTCCTGCAGCACGCCGCGCGTGAGCGCATCGAGCGCCGACAACGGCTCGTCGAGCAGAAGCACCTCGGGCCGCATCGCCAGCGTCCTGGCGAGCGACAGGCGCTGCCGCATGCCGCCCGACAGCTCGGTGGGCTTCTTCCACTCGGAGTTGGTGAGTTTCACCAAGTCGATGTATCGCTGGATGTACGGCCGGCGCTCCGGGCGTTTCATGTGCGGGAACACACGACGCACCGCGATCTCGATGTTCTGATACACGCTTAGCCACGGCAGGAGCGAGTAGTTCTGGAACACGATGCCCAGCTCTGGGCCTGGCCGTGTGACGAGGTTGCCCGCGAGGCGGACCTCGCCGGTGTCGGGGCGTTCGAGGCCCGCGAGCAGGGCCATGAGCGTGCTCTTGCCCGAGCCGGAGAAACCGATGACGGCGACGAACTCGTTGCGCTCGATCGAGAGGTGGAGCCCCTTGAGCACCTCGTGTCGCGCGCTGGCGGGGCCGTAGCCCTTGGAGACGTTTTGGATCTGGAGGTAGCTCATGGGTGCGTGCTGCGTGCGTGGCATGGCGTTGGTTGCAAGTCGGATCACACCGTGGCGATCGACCCCTCGAAGCTCACGAGGCGTTGGAACACGACCATGATGCGGTCGAGGATCAGCCCGATGATGCCGACGACAAAGACGACGACGAACATCTTGGCAAACGAGTCGCTCGCGCCGTTCTGGAACTGGTCCCACACAAACTTGCCGATGCCCTCAGAGGTCGAGAGCAGCTCGGCCGCGATGAGCACCATCCAACCCACGCCCAGCGAGATGCGCAGCCCCGCGAACATCAGTGGCAACGCCGAGGGCAGCACGATCTTGAACAGCCGGGACCAGAACCCCAGCCGGAGGACACGGGCGACGTTGAGGTGGTCCTTGTCGACCGAGGCGACGCCTAGGGCGGTGTTGACCATGGTGGCCCAGAGGGAGCAGAGCGCGACGGTGGCGGCGGCGGCGAGGAACGCGGGGTTGATCTTGTACTCGCCGATGAGCGGCACGTTCCAGAGCCACTGCGTGAACCAGTGCTGGTCGGGGTCGGGGATGAGCGCCGAGGCGATGATGAGCGCGATGGGCAGCCAGACGATCGGCGAGACGGGCTTCAAGATGGCGATGAACGGCGTCATGGCGGCCATGAACACCCTGCTCAAGCCGCACAGCACGCCGATGGGGATCGCCACCGCCGACCCCAGCAGAAAGCCCAGGAACACGCACAAGATGCTCCGCCTGATTTGATAGTAAAGCGTTGGCGCTTGCGCGTAGGCCGACGCGCGGGTCTTCTCGAGCTGCTTCTCGGCGGAGACGACCTTGCGGGCCGAGGCGAACGCGGCCGGGCCTTCTGCGCCGTTGAGCCCGGCAGAGGCGTCGTGCAGCGCCTGCTCGCCGCGGGCGCTTCGGACCTCGCGGTTCTGTGTCGAGAGCAGCTCGATGAGCTTCTCGACGTACTGCTTGTGCTCGGCCGCGGCGGCCTGCTTCGCGACGGCAGCGACGACTGCGGGGTCTTTCTCATCATTGATCCACTTGATCTTCTCTTCAATCGCCGCAAGCTCCGCGCGGGCCACTTCTGCCTGTAGGTCGGCCTGTGTGATGTCGCGGACCAGCCGCGCCCGGCCGGCCTCGTCGCCTGCTTGCAGCGATGTTGCGAACGCCTGGAGCTCGGCCTGTGTCTTGGCCTTCGTGTTGTCCTGCGCCGCCTTCATCGCCGACAGCTCGCCGCGCAGCTTCGCCAGCCGGGCGTCCTTGGCCGACACCTCCGACGCCCGCGCCTGAGCCAGCGCCGTGTCTGCCGACGCGACCACGGACGCGGCCTGTGCCAGTTCCGCCAGCGCTCGCGCTCTGCTCCCTCGGCCAGGTACGCCGCGGTCTTGGCGTCCTCGCGCGTGGCGAAGACGTGCAGGTCCATCGCCGCCTGCGCGACGACACTGGGCGAGGGCAGCTCGCCGTAGGCCAGCCGGACGTAGGGCGCGAGGAACCCAAGGGCCGTGACATCAATGATCTTGAGCAGGGTGTGTTTGAGTGTCTTGAACATCGTGCGGTGGTTCCGCGTGGTGAGCGATGAGCGTGCTTTGGTTGGTCTCATCTTGACGGAGCGGGGAGGAAACCGGGCGTCGGTCGTTCAACCGACGCGCGGTGCGTGGCCCGGGTGTCGGGGCTTTATTGTGTGTGACCGATCTCGAACAAGCTCAGGTATCCCAGCGGGTCTTTGCCGTCGTAGGTCTTGCCGTCGATGAAGTCGCTGGTGGGCGGCTTGTAGCCGTCGGTGTCCCAGGGCACCTCGCTCTCGGCGATGTGGCCCTCGTCGACGAGCATGCGTGCGGCGGCGAGGTAGACCTGC
>DAIOEG010000173.1:0-764 GCA_036746415.1 Phycisphaera sp.
CCCATGCCACCCATGCCACCCATCCCGCCGTATCCGCCACCCATGCCACCCATGCCACCCATGCCACCCATCCCGCCGTCCATCCCGCCGTACCCGCCACCGAACTCCGGCATGCCGGTCATGTCGGGAAACGCCGCCACCCCGCCGCCCCCAGCGGCGTCCATCGGCACAAACTTGTCCGAGATCTCATAGATCGAGACCACCCGACGCTGGGCACGCGGGATCGCAAGCAGCGCCGCGTAGTCGGCCGTGTTCCACGCCGGCGGGGCACCGACCGTCTGGAACGCCTTGTCGATGTCCGCGTAGATCATCGGGTACAGGGCTCGGTGCATGAACAACTGGTCCACGTTCTTGAGCTTCGGACGCGGGTCTTCCCGCTGCATCACGTCCGTGCTCTTGTCTTTCCATTCGCGCGCCTGCGCCAACACCGGGTTCACGATCTGCGTCACCTGCAACCGCTGCTCGTTGAACGTGCCCTCCTGCATCAGCACATAGCCCGCATACGCCCCCGAGCCCACCGCGACGCACGCCGCCGCCGCCGCGATCCACGGCTGCTTGGCCTTCCACAAACGGCCCCGTAAAATGTGCGTGGGCAGGATGTTCGCGCTGATCTTCTCCTCGTTCAAGCCCTGCAGCGCCAAGCCGTACGCCGTCGCAAGGTTGGGCGTCAGCTCCGCCCACTCCGCGTCGCGCTTGCCGTCCACCGATGCCCTCATGAACGGCTCGGGCTTTACCACGTCGATCTGCAGCTGCTCGCTTTCGAC
>DAIOEG010000173.1:774-6043 GCA_036746415.1 Phycisphaera sp.
GCAGCTGCTGCTTCAGAAACTTCGCAAGCCCCGGCAGTTTGAACGTCGAGCCAAGCCCGACCAGACGCTTGATCTCCGCGCTACGGTTGATCGATTGGTAATACCCGATCGACCGCTGCACCTCCTGCACAAGATCAGCAAACACCGCACGCATCGCCTGGAAAATCTGCTTGGCGTACTTGCTCGTCGCCGCCTCACGCTTGAGCTTCTCGGCCTTGCTGAAGCTGATCTTGAACTGCTTGACAAGCGCCTCGGTGAACGCGTTCCCGCCGATCGGCAGCGTCCGCAGCCAGATGTCGTCCCCGTGCACCACGATCACGTCCGTCGAGACCGAGCCGATGTCCATGTACACCGTGCCGACCTTGTCTTCCTTGTCCGCGTGCTCAAAGCGATACGCGTTGAACACCGCCACCGGCGACAACGTCAACTCGTCCACTCGGATGTCCAGCGCGCGGTAGTTCGACAGGTACTGCATGACCCGCTCTTTGGTGATCGCAAAGATTCCCACCGAGACGTCCGGCATGTCCTCTTGCTGGAACACCTGGTAGTCCCACTCGACCTCGTCGATCGGGAAGGGGATCTGCTGCTGCGCCTCGAACTTCACGATGTCGGGGATCTTCTTGGGCTCCACCGGCGGGAGCTTCGCGAACCGCGCAAAGGCCATGTTCCCCGGCACGCTGGCGATCACCGTCGATCGATTCAAATCGTGCTTCTGATTGAGCGCATCGAGTTGCACACGGATCGCCTCCTCCGCGTTCACATCCGGGGCTGTCAACACCTCGGCAAACCGCAGGACCTCGAAGTCGTCCACGCGGACCTCGTTGCCCACCTTGGACAGCTTGACCGCCTTGATAGCGTTCGAGCCGATGTCGATGCCCCAACACTCGTTCTTCTTGGCCATGACAAGCTCCTGTGACAAACCTGCTCGCCGACCCGCGTCCGACCCAAACGGGCCAGCGCGGTGCAAGTACCAGATTACCCTGAATCCTCCCGCGCGTGCGTCGCATGAAACACCACGACACATCAGACGCAGGCCGAACACTCTGTCGCCCGCTGAATCAACTGAATCCCGCCGCTAAGGCCCATAAGTACATATAAAAACACGGCCCATCGCGTTGGACTCTTTCGTGATGTCAACGTCATATTCAATCCCCCAGAGTGGGCAAGGTCAAGAGCAAGGGGCCAGGGGCCGAGTGAAGAAGGAAGAGAGCAGGCATCGAACAACGGATCACGCCGGCGCATCGCATTGTTGCCCTCGGCCCCTTCCCCACCATCACCTCGATTTCACCGCCGTCCATACCTCGTCCCACACACGCAGACCCGCGCCGATGTCGTCCACGAAGAACAGCCGGCTCATCACCGACTCGGGCGGATAAATCGCGGGGTTCTCCAGCGTCTCTTGGGGCAGCAGCGTCAGCGCCTCTTTCACCGGTGTCGCGTATAGGTTGAACTCCGACAGCGCCGCGTTGTTCTCCGCATCCAGGATGAAATCGATAAACTTGTGCGCGATGTCCACGTGCGGGGCCTCGGCCGGGATCACCATGCAGTCCACCCAAACCTGCGAGCCCTCCTTGGGCACCGCAAACGCGAGCCCTTCCTTCTCATCCATCGCGCGCAGCGCCTCGCCGTTGTACACCATCGCGATCGCCGCCTCGCCCGCCAAGACCTTCTTCTGCCCGCCCACCGTCCCGTCAAAGCCCAGGCACAACGCGGACTGCTTCGCGTCCAGCACCAGCTTGCCCGCCTGCTTGACCTGCTCGGGCTCTGTCGCGTTCATATCGTGACCGAGGAACAGCAGCGCCACGCCCAGCGTGTCACGCGTTGTGTCCATCAGCACAAACGGCCCCTGCCGAGTGGCCTCCTCGAACAGCACGCCCCACGACGGCTCATTGCCCAAGTCCACCTTCGCCGTGTCCCACATCAGACCCAGCGTCCCCCACTGATACGGCGCGCCATACCGCGCACCGGGGTCGTACGACGGGTCCGCGAACATCGGCAACACGCCGTCCAAGTTCTTCGCCTTGCTTCGATCAAGCTCCTGCACCAGCCCAAGACCGATCAACGCCTCGACTATCTGGCTGGGGACCACCACGATGTCGAACTGCCGCACCCCGCCGGCCTGCAGCTTCGCCAGCGCCTCGTCTTCAGTTTCAAACAGCGCGATATTGACCTTGCACGCGTTGGCCTGCTCAAACTTCTCAACAAGCGCAGGGTCGATGTATTCCGACCAGATGAACAGGTTCAACTCGCCCTCCGCCAACGCCGACGTCGGCAGCACCACGACACACAACGCCATCACCATTGCCCACAACGCCATCATGCACTTGCTCATCACACGCTCCTTCATTATCAAAGCACGCCAACGCACATCGTAACAATCGAGACTCCATGAGCTTTTCCATCAACTCGGCAGTTCGCTTGCGATTCACGGTTCACTCTTGACTCTCCACTTCTGCGCCCCCGCCCACTCCAGCACCGCCAGCGTCGCCACGACCGCGCCGCACTGGAGCAGCACCAAACACGCCTGCCACGCCTCCAGCCGGGGCAGCATGATCCCCGAGATGCCCGTCGCCGCCGTGGCCAGCACGATGACCAGCACCGCGTAACCCCGTGACAGGCCCAGCTTCACAAGGCGGTGCGAGAAGTGGTTGCGATCGCCGCTGAGCGGGCTCCGACCCTCTCGCAGCCGGAGGATCGACACGCTCACCAGGTCGTACAGCGGCACGGCCATCACCACCACCGGCATGAACAACCCCCACCACGCCGTCGTCTGATTCATCTCCGAAAACACCTGCGTCGGGTCGTCATAAAAATACGTCGTACGGATCGACACCACCGCCAGCAGAAGCCCCACCACCAGCGACCCGCCGTCGCCCATGTACAGCCGCGCCGGCGGGCGGTTGAACCACAAGAACCCAAGCAACGCGCCAAGGAGAAGCGCAACGTTTCCCGCGACAAACCACTGCCCGTTGAGCATGGTGGCTGACAGGTACACCGCGCTGACCACCGAAGCAACGCCCGCCGACAGGCCGTCCATGTTGTCCAGCATATTGAACGCGTTGGTCATCGCCACGACCCACAGCACCGTCACCGTCACCGACAGCGCGTACCCCCACAGCCCCCAGTGGTCGAGCAGCTCGAGCACCCGCGTGTCCGCACCGATCGCAAGCCCGCACGCCACGATGACCTGCGCCAGCAGCTTGAGCAGCACGGGCATCGGCTTGCGGTCGTCCAGCAGGCCCACCAAGTGGATCGCCGCCAACCCGCCCAGCAGCCAGCCGCCGATCACGGTCGAATCGCGCAGCCCCGGCAGGTGCTCCAAGATCGCCGGTGCCACCGACGCCCACCAACGCATCGGCACCGCCCAGACCGCGCCCACAATCACACCGATCGGCAGCGCCACCGCCCAGAACAGCGCGATGCCCCCGATGTTGGGCACCGCCGGCTTGGCCTCCTTGTGCGACTCGCTCCCGGGCTTGTCCAAGAGCCCGAAACGCTCCGCCCACAACACCGCCATCCGAGACATCGGCCAGCCGATGCACCAACCCACCAGCACCATCGTCAGACACAGGCCGATCATGATGGGTTACCACAAGACGCGATGGTCACACAGGAGAGTTTGAAACCGCAGATGGACGCGGATGCACGCAGATGATCCGAACAGTCAAAGCCACAAGACCGGAGTGACGCTTCGTGTCTATCGTGCCTTCGTGGTGAATGGGCATGTCAAGAAAGCGATTAATCCCCCAGCACATACGCGAACACCAGCGGGGCGACGATCGTTGCGTCGCTGCTCACCATGAACTTGGGCGTGTCCACGTTCAGCTTGCCCCAGGTGATCTTCTCGTTGGGCACCGCGCCGCTGTACCCGCCGTAGCTCGTGTCCGCGTCGCTGATCTGGCAGAAATAGCCCCAGTACGGCGTGTCGTCCCACTCCAGATCCTGGATCATCATCGGCACCGCACAGATCGGGAAGTCGCCGGCGATCCCGCCACCGATCTGGAAGAACCCGACGCTCGGCCCCCCGGAAGCCAGGTTGCAGTTCGTTCGATACCAGTTCGCCAGCATCACCATCGACTCGGTCCCGAACCGCACGACGTGGTGGTGCTCGAGCTTTCGCTTCATCGCCCAGCCCGTGAACATGTTGCCCAGGGTCGAGTCTTCCCAGCCGGGCGTCACGATCGGGATGTTCATCTCCTTGGCCGCGAGCATCCACGAGTCCTCGGCGGGGGCCTGGTAGTGCTGCGCAAGGTCGGGCTGGCCGAGCACCTCCCAGTAGTACTCGAACGGGAACCGCCGAGTGCCCTCGGCCAGTGCTTTGTCCCATAGCGCATAAAGCCGTTTCTCGACGTGTCGCATGACGTCCTCGGGGATGCAGGTGTCGGTCACACGGTTCATGCCGCGGTCATAGAGCGCCTGCTCGTCCTGGGCCGACAGGCCCCGCCACTGCGGGCAGTGCTCGTATTCATTCGCCGACAGGAGCGTGAAGATGTCCTCTTCAAGGTTGGCACCGGTGCAGGAAATCGCGTGGACCTTGCCAGCCCGGATCATGCGAGACAGGATCCGACCCATCCTGGCCGTGCTCATCGCACCGGCGAGGGTCACGAGCATCTTGCCGCCCGCGTCGATGTGTTGCTCGAACGCCTTGGCGGCCGCGACGGTCTCCCGGCTATTGAAGTGCAGGTAATGGTGCTCCATAAACGCACGCACCGCGCCGGTGCCTTGGACGAACGTGGCAGGCGCATCATTGAGAGTCTTGGTTGCAGCAGACATCGCATACTCCTTGATCGGGGATCATTCATCATACGAAAGAAGCCCACGTTCATTGAACGTGGGCTTCAGGGTTGTTCAAAACGTCAGTCGTCTCAGAACGCCGGCCCGATGTTCGCCGCTTCGGGGTCTTGCGACATGCCGGGGAACAGGAGGTCTTCCTGC
The DNA here is from genome assembly GCA_036746415.1 of Phycisphaera sp. GTDB lineage: Bacteria > Planctomycetota > Phycisphaerae > Phycisphaerales > Phycisphaeraceae > DAIOEG01. The sequence continues at coordinate 5,710 of DAIOEG010000173.1, forward strand.
TCGTTCTGCAGGATGATCGTGGGCTTGATAAGGATCAGCAGCGTGCGCTCGTCCTGCACCTGCGAGTTGTTCGTGAAGAGACGGTTGATGAGGGGTAGCTTCGAGAGCACGGGGACGCCGGACTCGACCGAGATATCGCCAGACAGTCGCTGCCCGCCGAGGAGGATCGTGCCCTTGTCAGGGACGCTGACGGTGGCACGGACGGTGGTCAGTTCGAGCTCGGGCAGTTCGAGGAATGCCGAGCCGCCGCCGATGATGTTGTTGTCTTCATCAACGATGACACCCGAGGTCAGGGTGAGCTGACGGATGGGCTGCACGAGTGTTGCCAGCGAGG
>DAIOEG010000174.1:0-6019 GCA_036746415.1 Phycisphaera sp.
CCGCATCGACGAACGCCCCACCTCCCGAAGAGCCCTCACACGCTCCACCTACAACGCCGCAGGCCAGCTCATCGAACAACGCCTGCCCAACGGCCAACAACTCGTCCCCGTACAACGCAGCGAGATCCAACAGATCTGGCAAACCCCGTAAAAACCTTCAACCAACGCACCACACCGCACGATGCCCCCGCGTGGCCGGCGAGTTCACTCGCCGGTCGGTGCAAGAACCCTCCATCGCTGCGGTGCAGACCACCGGGTTGTTCTGACCCGGTGCTGCAACACACGAAGAAACAAGGAGCCGAACCTCCATCGATCGCACCTCTTGTCGCGATGACTTCTGCGCGACCCCGTGTGCCTGATCGGCGGTGGGCACAACACCGTTGACATGCTGTCACAACTGTACTAATGTGTATAATACAGTCATGCCGCTCTCCATCCGTCTCAACACCAACAGCACATCGCCGATCTGGAAGCAGATCGTCGAGCAGGTCCGGCTCGGAGTGTCATCGGGACGGGTCGAGGCCGGCGAGCAGCTGCCCAGCGTGCGAGCGCTGGCCGAGCGGCTGCTGGTCAATCCGAACACGGTTGCCCGGGCCTACACCGAGCTGGCAAGCGACGGCGTCATCGACACCCAGCCGGGCCGTGGCGTCTTCGTCAGCCCGCCCCGGCAAGTGTTCACCAAGGCCGAGCGACACAGGCGGATCGAGCCACTGATCAACGCGCTGGTCGCCGAGGGGCTGTCGTTGGGGTTGAGTGAAACCGAGCTGGCCGACGCGGTCCTGCGCCGGGCTCAGAACAACAAAGGCGGGAAACGATGAACGCTTCAACGTCCACTTGCAACCACAAGACATCCATCCATGCGCGCGATGCCGTGATCGAGATGCGCGACCTCACGCGTTACTTCGGCTCCCGCGCCGCGGTGGATGCGGTGAGCTTGTCGGTGCCGCGCGGATGTGTCATGGCCCTGCTGGGCCGCAACGGTTCGGGCAAGAGCACACCTGATTCAGTTGCTGCTGGGCCTGATCCCGGCAACAAGCGGGTCGTGCAGCGTCCTGGGTGTTGACAGCCAGCGACTCGACGTGGCGACGCTGGCCCGTGTGGGTTACGTCGCCGAGGGGAGCCCGCTGCCGCCGATGCGCGTGCGAGACCTTGCCGCGTTCCAAAAATCGTTCTACCCCCGAAACTGGAGCGATGAACTATTCACCGCCTTGGTCCATCACTTCTCCATCGGCCCTAAGCAAAAGACCGGCGACCTCTCGCGGGGTCAGCGCACCGGACTGGCCTTGGGGCTGGCCATGGCTCCGCAGCCGGAGCTGCTCATCATGGACGACCCCTCGCTGGGGCTGGACCCCGTCGCGCGACGTGCGCTGCTGGAGGCGATGCTGCTGTGCACACGCCGCGCAGGCAACACGATTTTCTTCGCCAGTCACGAGCTGGCCGAAGTCGAACGCATCGCCAACCATGTGGCGATTCTCGACCGCAGCGTGCTTCGCGTCTGTACATCCATGGACCGGCTGCGTGAGCGGGTTCGTATCGTCACTCTGACCCCTGTCGTAAACACATTACCCGCGCTGCCCGGCCTGCTGCGGACCGTTCAGCATAGAAGCGAAGTCGTGCTGACCATCGCCAACTACGACCACGCGGCTCGCGCCGCGCTCGAAGCAACCGGCGCACAACTCGCCGAGCGTGCGCCGACCCTTGAAGAGGCGGCCGTGGGTTATCTGGGGGATCGTGGCTCGTCCGTGTCACTGCTAGAACGCGTGAAACTCGAACCGGAGACCGCCTGATGAAAGCATGGATCATCAAAGAAATCGACGTTCTTGGGAAATGGTGCCTGCTCACGGGCGTGCTCATGACGGGTGTGATGGCGTGCTTGCTGTACGACCATCGCGACTCGGGCATGTCGCTGGTGGGTGAGCAGGTGAAGACGCTGGGGCTGGTCGGTTTCGCGGGCTTCGGTCTGGTGCTGGGTGTGGTGCTGGTGCTCAGCGATACATGGCGCGGCCGATGGGGGTTCATCGTCACCCGACCGGCCCTGCGCACGCACATTTTTCTTGGCAAGTTTCTCGCTGGCGCGATCTTGTATCTCTCGGCCACGTCGATCGTGATGATCGTCGCCACGATCCTGGCAATGGATATCCATTTCATCCGCGCCCCGTTTGCGTGGAGCATGCTCACACCGCTGGTGTTTGCGCAGCTGTCAGGTGTGTTGTGGATCGCGTCGGGGATGTGGATCGCCGCACGCCGGGCCTCGTGGGTCGGCAGCCGACTGTTCCCCGCCGCGATCCCGCTGTTGATCGTTGCCATGCTGATTGCAACCTTCGGGTCCATGCTGAGCGCGTTACTGGTCGTTTTCATTCTGACCGTCATCGTCCTCGTGGCTGCGGCCCAGTACTTCAAACACAACGGCGAATACGAATCACAACCGATATGGGTCAAGCCCGTCCATGCGATCATGATCGGCAGCGTCACCGTCATTCTTCTCTCCGCTTCGATCATGGTCCTGAACCTGATGCTTGCATCTGATCCGGTGCAGACGAAAACGCGTAGCTATGTCCTGGACAAAGCGGGCAAGGCACTGATCATGGAGTTTTCTTTATGGAGGATTGAGTACATTGACTTGGCAGGCAACGTCGTGGGTGATTTAGACTCGCGACCAAACGCGACAATGGCTTTGGAGACCCTCGGCTGGTCGTCTGACCGAGTGACAGACGGTCAATGGCGGTCCAAATACGCCTCCAACGAGTTCTGGAACAGCGAGAGATACCTGGTTGTGGTGTCTTCTGGGCACGCTCGCAACTCTCGAAGCATCTTCGACCCGACAGCAAATCATCTCTTGTTCTTCAATCAGCCGGATGGGGCCGTCAGGTATGCCAGTGAAGAAGGCCCTGTGAATCAGGCCGATCAGGCAAAGCGGTTTGAAGGCCAAGTTGTGCCCCAAACTAACTGGGGTCATTTGGCACTCTTGGTGACTGATCGCGTTGTGGTGGAAGTCAATGTCAACGACAACAGCGCGAGAGAAGTTTTTAGAGCAAGCGGGGATGACAAAGTGGTTCGAGCAGCATTTATTCAAGTCTTTCGTGGTGACGAACACAACGGGTCTGATCTCAGCGCTCCATCTGATGGACCTCCATTTCTTGACGGCAGCGGACAGAATCTTGCCGTGTTAACCGAGCGGAGTTTTGTGATTCTCTCTCCTCGTTATGAGCCAGTATCCATTTGGCTGGATGGTGTCGAAGCCCAGACGTTGTCGATCGGACAGTCACTCGACGGCGATTTCTTCCTGTTGTTCTCGTCCAAGGATGACAGTGGTGTCTCCACGGCCGACGTCTGGCGCGTGAGCCCCATAGGCGAAGTGATTGAAAAAACAACGCTGCCGCCGATGAAAGAACGTGATGACGTCGAGAGACGCGACACGGGTTTCGCGGGCTTTGGGATGGTGTCATTACTCATCGCGCCCTCTGCATTGTCTGTTGTCTCCACGATCCGGTACGGGCATCAGATTCCTGAGCCGATGTGGGGGTTGATGCTCTCGCTTCTGGGCGGGGTGACCTCTGCCGGTTTGATGTGGACGCTCGCCGTGCGATACGGACTCGTCGGCAAGCACCGGTGGTTGTGGATCGGGCTCGCGATGCTCATCGGCGTGACCAGTCTGATGATGCTGTGCTTCCTCCGCCGACTACCAGCACGAACGACGTGCGCATGCGGGAAGCGGCGCGTCCGCGTGGACAGCCCCCATTGCCAGCACTGCAGCCAACCGCTCGCACCCAAACGCGAGCCAGCGACCGAGATTGTTGAGAGCACGTTTGCTTGAACGCGCCGCGCGGTCCGAGCGTTTTGATCTGCGTGTTGATCACTGGCCGAGCTTCAGATCCCGCTGCCTCTGCAACACGGCTCCAGACGACTGATGCGGCAAGCGATGCACCACCCCCGTCGTTCATCTGACCCTAGATCATCACGCCCTACATCATCACGCGAACCACTGCGGGTCCAGCGCCTCGCGCTGGACCTCGAAAAAATCTTCCAGCAGCGCATCGGTGTCGCCGATCGAATCCGTCAGCGGATCAGCCAGCAGCGCGCGACGCAACAGCGTGCGGTCGTGCGTGATCGCGGCCTCGGCCGTGATCTCATGTGCGTCGAGAATCAACTCACTCAGACCCCGCACCCCACGCGGCAATGCGCCGCATCTGCGCGGGCGTGGTCCCTGCATATCCAGGTCGCAGAGTGTCTCGATGAACGCGTCGTCGCCGAGATTCGACACGGCACCGCGGTTTGCGGTGTTCACGTACATCGGTTTGCCCAGGCTGGCCCACATGTTCTCGATCAGGTCGGTGGCGGGGTCCGGCCCGAACTCCACATCAAACTCATCCATCGTTGCCGAACCCTCCAGATACGCATCCACCCGCGCCCACACCTGCTGCGTCCACGCGTCCCGTTCATGCGCTTCAAACAGCTTCAACGGCGGATGCGCATCCCGCCCCGCGACGCCGGCCCGCTGGTAAAAACGCACGTACTCCTTCGTGTGCGCCACGACCGTCGGCAGCACACCAAACGCCTCGTACAACTCCACCGAGATCCCGTTGTTCAGCCACCCCTTGGACTGCTCGTGGCTGCCTTGCGCCTGGGCATTCGCGTCGTCAGCGGCCTTGCCCCGCATCGCCTCAATCAGCGCGGGGATCAGGTCCCGGCCGTCGTGGCTCGCCTCAAGCAGCCACGTGAAATGGTTCGGCCCCGCCGTCACAATCCGCAGCTTGTCGTCGTCGGGCACCTGCGCCAAACCGGCGTAACGCTCGCGGAGGTTGTACTGCGCATCGCACAACGCAAAGCTCTTGAGCCCAGGGAACGCGCGGCGCAACGCCATCCCGTGCACCGCTGAAGGGTTGATGTAGTTCACCACCCATGCCTGCGGCGCAAGCTCCAACACGTCCGCCGCACACGCCGCGATCTGCGGCCATTCACGCATCGTGCGGAACACGCCCCCGGGCCCGATCGTGTCGCCCGAGCACATGCGCATGCCGTACTTCTCGGCGAGTTCACAATCGACCCCGCGGTAGTACGCGTTGCGGTGTGCGAACGAAAGCACCACGAAATCCGCATCACCCAGCACCTCCCGCCGATCCGTCGAAGCTTCGAGCTTCAGCGGCGAACCGTGGTGAGCGATCACCTTCTCGGCGAGTCGGCGCATCTTCTCAAGGCGATCGGCATCGGTGTCCACAAGCGCGAGCGTGCCGTGCCGAAGGTGCGGCGAATGAACCATCTGCCAGACGGCCTTGCGCCCGAAGAACAAGCTACCGGCACCGACGAGAACGACTTTGGGAGAAGGTACGCGTGATCCGTTCGCGTTCATTGTGTGCTCCTAAAGAGACCCCCAAGCCACCGAGAACCCAGCGCAGACACTGAAGAATGTTGGGTGCCGATGCGCCTAACGATCTTTCTTGCAACGCCGAGATCATGCGGTTTGCAATCCTGGAGACATTATTCCCTGGCGTTGCATGATGCAAAGGATCAGATTGGCTTCTCTGTTGAAGGCCTTGGCGTCTTGGCGACTTGGCGTTTCATTAGGGACGCTCTCAAAAGCGATGCGGACGGCCCGGACGTGGTCGTTGACGGTGGAACGGTTCCATCGCCGCACGATCGTCGCGTGACGGGCTTGCAGCCCTCGATGATCCGCCCAGCGGCCTCCCACGCGGCCAGGGCTTGGGCCTAGGCGGTGCGGCTCTCGGGCGTGGCGTACTCGCCCAGGTAACGATCGCCACGCCGGCCCGTGGTGGCGTTGATCAGGGTGACGACGGCTTGACCTGTGGGTTTGTGGAGGCGGTAGATGGGGAACGTTATCTTGCGTTGTTTGGGTATGCGGCCACTCCGGTTCGCGTTCTGCGGTAAAGACCACGGGACTTGTCGCGTTCCGGCCAGCGCCGTTGCTCGGGGGATGCGTCATATGTGACGCATCTGAGGGGTTATGAGAATGGGCGATACAGGACTCGAACCTGTGACTTCACCCGTGTGAAGGGTGCGCTCT
>DAIOEG010000175.1:0-5994 GCA_036746415.1 Phycisphaera sp.
GGCTGCGCTGATCGAGGCCTTCTGGCTGCGGAGGTTCTCGCTGGCGATCAGGCCGGCGGGGTCGTCCGCACCACGGTTAATCCGCAGACCGGTGCTCAACCGCTCAAGCGAGCTGTTGAGCGTCTTGTTCTGCTGGCCCAAGACGCGCTGAGAAATCAAAGATCCGACGTTTGTATTGATACGACTCATGACAGTTGCCTCCAACCGGGGGTTCCGGCGATTTCCGGGGGTCCCCATCAATGGGGTTCCCTGATTCCTTCCTGGGCAGGCCCTTCCATGGGTCTGTCCCGGACATCACACGGTGGCCTGGTTCATCCACCGGCTGGCCTCCCGACACGTCGACGATCCCAACAAGGAAACGTCTTTACTTCGTGTCGGCCCGAACGTCGGGCGGTCAACGTCTATCCCATCGACCTGATCCGACAACCGATTCAGTCGCTGCGAACACAACCTCACTTTTACGGACCCAACCCCTCCACCAACACCCCCAACACCCCCGCGAGTAATACGCAGGCAGATAAAAACACGCCCCGCAACGTCAAACCTCACCCGCCCACGAGCAACACCAACACCCGCCCACACAACACCCGCGATACACCCCCGCGCATTACCGGAGCATCGCCCCGTTATCACGACGTAAACACCCACCACACACTGAGAATCACGACACAATGACACCAAAAAACACGGAAAAGCCGTGGCAAAGAGCAGCCGTCAGTCGGACTCGACCCCGCTGCTTGACTACGGGTGTGTGAAGCGTGTCCCATCCAACGATGACCGGCGGTGAGTCGCAAGCCGTTGAAAGTACCGCTCCGCAGGTTTCCGGTGAGCCGGCGAGTGCACGCGCCTGACGGTGCGAAAAACGTCTGTCGCGGGCATGTTGACGGCCGACATCTCATCGCGCGGTGCAGTCGATGTCCGGGTCGATTCACAAAGTCTGTATGAACGCTGCGTTTCACCCGAATACACCGCACTGATTGACCGGCTAAAATGCACTTACACCCTCGGAGGCCCGTTACACATGCTGTCCAGCAACCCCGTCCTGCGTCAAGATGCGTTTCAATCCGACTTGCCCGCCTATGCGCAAGCACAAGTCCGCTCTGATCTCATGACCGTCCGTGGCACGGCCACCAAGTCGCTCATCCTGCTCTTCATCGTCGTCGCCTTCGCCTCAGTGACCTGGCAGATGAGCACCGGCACCAGCGCTGGCAACGCCACTCCGTGGATCCTCGGCGGAGTGGTCGGCGGGCTCGTGTTGGCCCTCATCACCATGTTCAAGCACGCGTGGGCACCTATCACCGCGCCGCTCTACGCCATCGCACAGGGGCTGTTCCTCGGCGGCGTGTCCGCCATGTACGAGGCACGGTTTGGCACGGGTGCTGGCTCCGCCGGTGGCACGGTCAACGGGCTGCCGCTCGACGGCATCGTGGTCCAGGCCGTGGGCCTCACGCTCGCCGTCGCCGGCTCGATGTTCGCACTGTTTGCCCTACGGGTCATCACCGTCACCGAGAAGTTCCGCGCGGGCGTCACCATGGCCGTGGGCGCGGTGGCGCTTTACTACATCGCCACCGTCGTGCTCAACCTCCTCGGCGTGTCGATCCCCATGCTGCACGGCTCGGGGCCGTTGTCGCTGGGCATCTCGGCCATCATCATCGTCATCGCCGCCGTGACGCTCCTGCTCGACTTCGACATGATCGAAAAGGGAGCCGAGCAGGGCGCACCGAAATACATGGAATGGTACGGCGCATTCGCCCTCATGGTCACCCTGATCTGGCTCTACCTCGAGATCCTCCGCCTGCTCAGCAAGCTCAAAGAACGCTGAACCCACAGCCCCAACTCCTCAACACCCCCAGAAGCCGACGTTCACTGAACGTCGGCTTATTTGTTGCTTGTTCCCAACCACCCCAACCCGCGTCCCCTGCCGCGCACATTCACACAATCAACACACAGAACTCACACGCACTAAATGGCAGTGTCCGATGCTGTTGAACAGTGGTGGATTGCCGACGTGGCAGCCCCCGACCGGCTTGCGAGAGCCGACCTCCGGAGACCGCGGATGACGCTCCACTACCGCACCGTCTTTGTGTCCGACGTGCACCTGGGCAGCCGCTACTGCCAGGCCGAGGTGCTCAGCCGGTTCTTGAAGCACGTCCGGTGCGAACGGCTGTACCTCGTGGGCGACATCCTCGACATGTGGCGGCTGCGCCAGCGCTGGCACTGGCCGGGCGAGCACAACAACGTCATCCGCCGCATCCTCAACCACACCAAGCACCGCACCGACGTCGTCTTCATCCCCGGAAACCACGACGAGGGCGCACGCCAGTTCCTCCACATGGAGTTCGGCGGGGTCCGCGTCCTGCCTTACGCCATCCACCACACCGCCGACGGACGACGCCTGCTCGTCACCCACGGCGATCAGTACGACCTGGTCGTCCAGCACTCTCGCCTGCTCTCCATGCTCGGCGGCACCGCGTACGAATACCTCATCCTCCTCAATCAATGGGTCAACGCAGCGCGGCGACGCCTCGGCCTGCCCAGCCGGTCGCTCTCCAAAGCCATCAAGCTCAAGGTCAAACGCGCCTGCACCTTCATCAGCAACTTCGAAGAAGCACTGACGCGCGAGGCCCAACAACGCGGCCTCGACGGCGTCGTCTGCGGGCACATCCACCAGGCCGAGTGCCGAGAGGACCAGTCCATCGCCTACTACAACTGCGGCGACTGGATGGAGGGCACGACCGCGATCGTCGAACACATGGACGGCAGGATGGAACTGATCGACGTCGAAGACGCGCTCGCCGCCATGGACACGATGAACACAGTCAAACGCCGGATGCCGCTCGACGAAGAACTGCCCTCGCTCGCAGAACTCATCAGCTGGAACCACATCGCTGGCTCACACGCCCACGACGACCTGCGCGTCAGCGTGGGATGACCTGTTCACGCTTGACCTTTCACCACTTTCACCCGACTACCGGAGCCGACCCCTTGAAGATCGCACTGCTGACCGACGCGTGGCTGCCCCAGGTCAACGGCGTCGTCCGCACATGGGAACACGTCATCGAAGCCGCTGCGCCCTGGGGACACCGCTTCGAGATCATCCACCCCGGCCTGTTCAAGACCTTCGCCGCGCCCAAGTACCCCGAGATCCGACTCGCCGTCCTCCCCGGCCGAAAGATGACAGGGATGCTCGACGCCCTCGCCCCCGATGCCATCCACATCGCCACCGAAGGCCCCATCGGGCAAGCCGGCGTGCGCTACTGCAAGCGCCTCGGCCTGCCGTTCACCACGTCGTACCACACGCAGTTCCCCCACTACATGCACGAGTACTTCCGCGTGCCCAAGTCGCTCACGTACCGCTTCCTCCGCTGGCTCCACGGAAGCGCCGAGCACGTGCTCGTCCCAACCGCCACCGTCGGCAAGGAACTCGAGGCCCAGGGCTTCAAGAACATCACCGTCTGGTGCCGGGGCGTCGATACCGACATCTTCAAGACCTATGAACCAAAGCCCGGCCAAGCCCCGCTGTTTGCCGACCTGCCACGCCCCATCTTCCTCAACGCCGGCCGTGTGGCGCTGGAGAAAAACATCGAGGCCTTCCTCCAACTCGAACTGCCCGGCAGCAAGGTCGTCGTCGGCGACGGCCCGCTGCGCGAACGGCTCCAGAAGCAGTACCCCAACGTCCACTGGGCCGGCTACCAGTTCGGCGAAGACCTCGCACGGCACTACGCCGCCGCCGACGTCTTCGTCTTCCCCTCGCGCACCGACACCTTCGGCATCGTCATGCTCGAAGCAAACGCCGCGGGCCTACCCATCGCCGCGTATCCCGTCACCGGGCCCATCGACGTCGTCCAGCAAGGCGTCACCGGCGTCCTCGACGAAAACCTCGCCAACGCCTGCATCGCTGCGCTGCAGCTCAACCGCAACGACTGCCGACAATACGCGCTAAACAACTCGTGGACCAAAGTCGCGCAGCAAGTCATCGACACCGCCGCCGTCATCCCACGAGCCGACAACCTGCCCAACATCGACACCCTCGCCCCCGTACGCATCTAAAACAGCACAGGCCAACGTTCACCGAACGTCGGCCCCGCATCACCAACAAAAAACCCACGGCATCACGCCGTGGGCTTTTCACTTAATTGAATCGCAACTCACATCAGTTCGCACGCTTGATCGAGCAGCCCTTGCTCGTCGTCTCGGTGTACGGCAGCTCTTCGCCAGCAAGCAGCGCATCCAACACTGGAGCGAGGTACTGTTCGTCCATCTTGCCCACCGTTGCCATCGTCGGCACGGCCTCGATCCCGCCCATGTAACGCAGCACGCCTTCACCATCGATCACATACATGTGCGGCGTCGTCTGGGCCTTGTACGCATCCGCCACATTGTTGCCCGGGTCCTTCACGATCGTGTACGGCACATCCGCACTCGGGACGTACTCGCCGATGCGTGCATAGTCCTCGGCCTTGTTGCTGTTGATCCCCAGGAACACCACGCCCTTGTCGGCGTACTGCGTCGCCAGCGCATTGAGCATCGGCTGGTACGCCACGTCCCACGGGCACTCGCACGACTGGAAGTGCAGCACCACCGTCTTGCCCTTGAAGTCCGCCAGCGACACGTCCTTGCCCTCCGCGTCCGCCAGCGTGAACGCCGGCGCGGGCTTGCCCACCGCTGCCTCGGTCATCGCATCCGCACCCGCGGTCCCACACATGCACGTCGCACACGCGCCCTCGGCCTTCGCACCGTCACCCGCATACGCCGGGGCAGCCAAGAGCGCTGCCGCCGTCACCACACCGCCCAGCACGCCCGACCAACCTTTCAACGTCAACATCGCAAGCTCCTTAAAAAAATGAAAGTGTCCCAATCCACGACTCACCAAGCATAGCGCGGCAATCGATGAATATCGCGTCCAAGTTTGGAACCGCAGATGAACGCGGATGCACGCGGATCAAATCTAAACAAAATCCAATCAAAAACGTTCGTCAGTGCGTGTGCGTTACTCATGTCATCAAACATTTCTATCCGCGTGTATCTGCGTCCATCTGCGGTTTCAAATTTCACGGCCTCCCCACCACCTCGATCTGCAACGGCCGGACGGTGTCCAAGTGCAGGTCGCGCTGCGGGTAGGCGATCACGATTCCGTGGTCTCTGAATAGCTTGTCGATGCGGAACCGCAGCTCGCTCTCTGCCTCGCGGAGTTGCAGGGGGCGTTTGATGTCTTCCCAGAACCAGACCTCAAAGTGCAGCGCGTTGTCGCCGAACTCGGTGAAGAGCACGGTGGGCGCAGGCTCGTTCTTGATGTCGGGTTGTTCTTTGGTCGCGCGGTAGATGAGGTCTTCGACGAGCCGGGTGTCGCTGCCGTAGGCGACGCCGACGGCAACCTTGCCCCGGACGTCGTTATCCAGGAGCGTCCAGTTGATGACGGGCTGTTCGAGAAAGTAGGAGTTGGGCACGAGCACATCGATGCCGTCGGTGCGGCGGACGCGGGTGCACCGGTTGCCGATGTCTTCGATGCTGCCCTCGTGGCCATCGACGACAACGATGTCGCCCAGGCGGATCGGGCGTTCGACCATGATGATGAAGGACGAGATGAGGTTGTTGAACAGCGTCTGCACGCCAAAGCCGATACCGATGGCCACCGCACCGCCCAGGAGCGTGAAGATGGTGATCGGGATGCCGGCGATCGGCAGCGCGATGAGCGTGAACATCACCGCCAGCACATAAAACAACATCTTCGACAGCGCCGCCGCGACGGTCATGTCGATCCGCGGGAACTTCTGCAGCCGGAGGCGCGCCAGCTTGCTGACGCGCTTGGCGAAATACAGGCCCAGCAACAGCACGAGCAGCGCGATCGAGATCGAGCTCACCGTGATCGGCGTGCCCCCGGCGGTGAACAGCTGGAGGTTCCAGACCTTTTCGATCAGGCCCGCGATGTTGAATGCGTAGAGGTCGCTGGCGAAGTCCACATCGTCCGCGATGTCGAACTTCAACGTCGGCGGC
>DAIOEG010000176.1:0-1140 GCA_036746415.1 Phycisphaera sp.
CCACATGGACTGGGCGGGTGTGCTGGACGAGGCGGGCTGGGATGCGTACCCGGGGGCGGCGGGTTCGGGGCACGCCAACGCCAACGCCGCGATGGCGCACGACATGTTCCGCGCAGCGAAGCACCGCCGGTTCATGGTGTTCGAGACCTCGGCGATCGATCGATCCTTCACACGGGCCTTCGCGGCTGAGATGGTTGCGCGCGGGGCACGGGCGATCGTGTTCTGGCACTGGCGCAACCACCCCGGCAACGCGGAGAACATGAGCGACACCTTCTGCGACCACGCCGGCCGACCGGACCCCGCCCGCGTCGCGTTCCTGCGTTCGATGCAGGCCTGTGAGGACTTGAACGAGCCGATGCCCGACACGCTGGAGCCGCGTCCTGCGGCGCTGCTTTTCAACCCCGACTGCGTGCGGATGACGCTCACGCCCGACCCCTACATGCGCAGCAACCTCGACGGCCAAGTGACGTATCTGTGAGCCGTGCAGGAGGTGTATCGGGCGACGTGGCAGCGGGGGGTCGCGGTGGATGTGGTGAAGCCCGATGTGGACCTGCGTGGCTATCGGCTGGTGATGCTGGCGTGTTCGTCTCTCTTGAGCGCACGCGTCTGCGAGGCGATCACCGAGTTTGTCCGCGGCGGCGGGACGCTGGTGGCGGTGGCGAAGCTGGCGCACGCGGACGACTAGGCCCGTTTGCACGACACGACCGGCGGGCCGTTGGCGGAGGTGCTGGGTCTGACGGTGCATCGTGACGTGCGGATCGGTCGGGACGGGCCGGCGTCGCTGCGGGTGTCGCTCGACGCATCGCTGGGCGGTGGGGGGATCGATGCGCTGCCGATGGCGGACCGTGTCGTGCCCGCGGGGGCCCGGGTGTGCGGGCGGTTCGAGGGCGGGCCACTGGACGGCGAACCGGCGGTGCTCACGCATCGGCTGGGGCGGGGCCAAGTGTGGTACGCCGCGGCATGCTCGGCCGAGCTGACGGGCCGACTGCTGCGGGAGGCCTGCGCGTCGGCGGGCGTCGCCTGTGCAGACCCGCTGGGCGAACACGTCGGCCTGTTCCCCAACCTGCGCGGGCACGGGCAGTGGGTCTTCAACCACGGCGAGCAGCCGGTCCGCGTCGGTGATCACCTGGTCGCGGCGGG
>DAIOEG010000176.1:1150-5967 GCA_036746415.1 Phycisphaera sp.
AGACAAACCATGACAACCCACAACATCAGGACTCGTACAGAGGCGGATCCTCGGCCCCACTCACGGCGCGCTGCGCGTCCCGGCGTCCCGGCGGCGGCGGTTTGGCTGAGCGTCGCCTGCCAGATGGTGGCCCTGGGTGGGCCGGCGGGGTGTGGGGCGTTGGAGTCGGCCCGCACGCCCCCGACTCCCATCACGCGATCGCAACTGGACCCGGCTGACGCGCGTCCGCACAGGGTCCTGACGCGCGGCGCGATGACGGTCAAGGTGTTCCTGCCCGATGCGCAAGCGGGCGTCTACCGGGGGACACGCTTCGACCCATCGAGCATGTGCGAGGTGAGCGTGGGCACGCACACGTTCTTCGGTCAGCTCGTCGAGGGCGGGCACGACGCAACTGGGCATCCGGTCGGGCTTGCGGAAGAGTTCGGCCTGGATGGCCCCGTCGGGTTCGACGAGGCCGGACCCGGCGGGACATTCGTCAAGATCGGCGTGGGGCTGCTGCGTCGCCCGGACGATGCCACGCCCTACCGCTTCAACCACCCCTACGACATCGTCGACGCCGGCGTCTGGACGGCCGAGCCGATCGAGCACGGCATCCGCTTCACCCACACACTCCGTGCGCCCCACGGCACGTTCTATCACGACACCCGCGAGATGCTGCTGGGCGAAGACCCGCGCGGCCCGCTCTTGACCATCCAACACACGCTGACCTCCACGGGAAGCCAGCCCATCCTGACCACGCACTACGCACACAACCTCTTTCAGTTCAACGACACCCCGCAGGTCGGGCCCGACTACCGCGTGAGCTTCCATCACGACCTGCCTGCGCCCAAGCTGAAAAAGCCCGGCGTCTGGGACCAAGGCACGGTCCAGCTCAGCCAGCCCCTTGCGACGCACGCGACGCTGTACACGAGCTTCGATGGCCCGTTTACCGATCCAGCGGTCCACCACGTCCGCGTTGCGCACGCGACCCTCCAAACCGCCGTCACGATCCACGGCGACCGCGCCCCGGCCCGCGTCGCGCTGTGGGTCAAGAACCCGCTCGTGTGCCCGGAAGTCTTCGTGCCCGTCGAGGTCGCACCCGGCGGGTCTGCTGCGTGGTCCACGCGCTACGTCTTTGAGACGCCGGCGCTGCGCTGATCCTTCACACTGCCTCTGGAGTCACCACCCTGAAACCGATCCCCACGCCCCGCCTCTCCGCCGACCGCACCGCCTGGTTCCGCGATGCACGCTTTGGCCTGTTCATCCACTGGGGGCTTTACAGCGTGCTGGGCCGGGGCGAGTGGGCGATGAGCCGCGAGTGCATCCCTGCCGAGCAGTACCGGGAACTCCGTCACCGCTTCACAGCCGAGCGGTTCGACCCATGTGCGTGGGCGCGCATGGCCGTCGATGCGGGGATGCGATACGCCGTGCTCACCAGCAAGCACCACGAGGGCTTCTGCCTCTGGGACTCCAAGGCCTGCGCGTTCAACGCCGTCCACAGCGCAGCAAAACGCGACCTCTTCGGCGAGTACGTCCAGGCCTTCCGCGACGCGGGACTCAAGGTCGGCGTGTACTACTCCCTGGGCGACTGGCACCACCCCGACTGGCGCGCGGGTTACCAAGGCGACGAGGCCGCACGCCTGCGCTTCATGGACTACACCGCCGAGCTGATCCACGAGCTGCTCAGCGGCTACGGCCAGATCGACCTGCTGTGGTACGACCTGCCCCAGAACTACTCGGCCGACCAGTGGCGCAGCGTCGAACTCAACGCCATGGCAAGAACGCTCCAGCCGGGCCTGCTCATCAACAACCGCGCGATGACCACCGAAGACTTCGCCACCCCCGAGCAGCACGCACACCCCTCTAACCCCGGCCGGCTCTGGGAAGCGTGCATGACACTCAACGACAACTGGGGCTACGTGCCCTCCGATCACCACTACAAAAACCCGCGACAGGTCGTCCACACCCTCACGAACATCGCCGCCCACGCCGGCAACCTCCTGCTCAACGTCGGGCCCGACCGGCTCGGCCAGATCCCCCCCCAAGCCGCCGACATCCTCGCCCACGTCGGCCAGTGGGTCCGAACCCACGGCGAATCGATCCACGCCAGCGAACGACACCGCATGAACTGGAACCTCTTTGGCCCCTGCACCGCCCGCGGCAACCACCTCTACCTGCACCTGCATCGCTACTTCGGCGACACGCTGGTCCTGGGTGCCCTGGTCCCCCGCGTCCTGGACGCCCGACTGCTCACAGGCCCCAACGCCCTGCACGTGGAACAGACCGCAGACCGGCTCGTCCTCACCGGACTGCCTCCCCACAACCCCGACCGACCCCAGACGCAAACCCCCGTCATCCGGCTCACGCTCGACGCACCGCCCCGTCAGGACTTCACCGCCCAGCTGGGTGCTGCCGACATCTTCCCCGCCTTCCCCGCCTAAGAGCTTCGCAATGAACCCCGGAAACGCAGAGGACGCTGCGCAGACAAAGACATCAGAGTGTTGAGTCCGTCCAGATCAGGACATCATGCACGGTTCGGATGGCCTGCAAATCAACATGATGCACACGTTGCTGACTCTCTCAAAAGGTTGCATCCATCACACTCGTGGGCTTGGCGGGCCTTGGCCACCTTGGCGTCTTGGCAGTTGATGGAGACGCACTCAACACGACCCGACCCGCTCGCGGCACCCCTGCGCAACACTCAAAGCCGCGGACCAGGCCGGTGCGTGCCGATCCACGTCCGATGACCACGTCTCGGCAGGCACTGCGAGGGTCGCCTCTTGCTCCGCCAGCGAGGACGCGCACCGCGGGTACAACACGGGAAACGAAGCCAACGGAGGCGCCCAAGCGCACGACGTGCCCCCGATGGGGAAGCGTGCTACGGCGTCGTCGGCGATGGCGGCTCCTGCGTGCGTTCGCTCAGGGTCTCGAGGTAAGCGATGAGGGAGGCGATATCAGGGGACGCGAGGTGGCCGTAGTTGGACATCCGGCTGGTGCCTTCGTAGCCCTTGACGATCTGGGAGGTGGGCAGGGCGATGGATTGCCAGGCGTAGGGCCGGCCGGGGGCGGGGGTGAGGGTCTGGTTGTTGCTGAGGGTGACGGGCCGGTCGAAGAGGCCTTGGAGGGACGGGCCGGTGCCGGCGGAGCCGTCGGTGGTGTGGCAGAGGGCGCAGTTCATGCGGGCAAAGGTGGTGGCGCCGGCCTGCTGGAGTGCTTCGCGTTGCGGGGGGTCGGCATCGGCCTGCTCGAGGATGGCGAGGACCTCTTCGACCGTGCTGGCGGGGGGGCCGGAGCCGCCGCAGGCGGTGAGGGTGAGGGTGAGGGTAAGGAGGAGGGGGAGCCGGGGGAGCCGGGGGAGCCAGACGCTTCGCTCGGGGACTCGCTTAGCGTCGGCGTGGGGGGGCGGGGGGGAGGGCATCGTGGTGCAGTTTAGGGGGGCGGGGGTGTGGTTTCGCACGGGGGCGAGGGTGGAAAACTTGGCTCGGGGGTGTTGGGTGTGACAGGGGCGATGGAGCGGTCACAATGGCGGTCTGGTTTAACCCTGTCCCGTTGCGTTGTTTATGTTGCGTGAGTCGGCAGGACGGGGCGGGATGCGGGTTGAGCCACTAGGTTTTGTTCAAGTCCGGGCTTGCCACCACCAGATATAGTGTTTAGATTGCTCCGTGCGAATGATGGAATGGTGGAAAAGTGGGATGCTGACGGATGCGGTGGGGCTTGTGGTGTGTGGATTGGACCGGGCCGTATTGTTTGGATAAAGTTTGGTCATGGTGGCACGGAGCCGCCTTGGCTGGCCGGCAGGGACGCTGGCGACACCGAAACCGCCCGCTGCAGCGCAGTGGGTCCCATCCCGGCCCGTTGGCCGGCTGTTGGCGAGGGAGTTGTCATGCCTGTTCTTTGCGACACCCAGATCCGTGAGCTGATCGGCATCGAGCCGTTCGCGGATGCCCAGAAGCGCCCGGGCAAGATCAGCTTCGGCGTCTCGTCGTACGGCTACGACGTGCGGGTCGGCACGCTGTTCAAGGTGTTCACGCCCGTCTCGCCCTCGGGCCAGGTCGCGGTCGTGGACCCCAAGTCGTTCAGTGATGAGTGCTTCGTGACGATCGACACGGCCGACTGCGGCCGGGACCACGTGATGATCCCGCCCAACAGCTTCGCCCTGTGCGAGACGGTCGAGACGTTTTCGATCCCCCGTGACGTGCTGGTGATCTGCGTGGGCAAGAGCACGTACGCGCGGTGCGGCATCATCGTGAACGTGACGCCGTTGGAGCCGGAGTGGCGGGGCAAGATCACCATCGAGATCAGCAACACGACGCCGCTGCCGGCCAAGATCTACGCCAACGAGGGCATCGCCCAGTTGATCTTCCTGAAGGCCGACCGCGTGTGTGCGCAGAGTTATGCCGACAAGCACGGCAAGTACCAAGACCAGGGCGGGCTGGTGCTGCCGAAGGTGGATTGAGTGGCGTGTGTGGTGCGGCGCGACAAGTCGCGGCGCCACGGTGTTTGATGACCATTTTGAAATGGATGACTTGATGGATGCACAACTGACCGCGTTTGTGAAGGAACTGGTCGCTGCTTCGCAGAGCGGCAAGTACGACGAGCAGATGGGCTTTGTGCCCGGCCGAAAGCTGTGCATCAACGCACGGCACAAGGGCGGCGAGACGTACGACGAGTTCTGTCAGGGCATCACAGCGGCGCAGCTGCGCAAGCTCGAGGGGGCCAAGCTGATCTCGATCAACTCGCCGCGTTCATCGTGGACGATCAAGCTCCGGCCGGCGGCGTTTGACGCCGTGAAGTGATGCGTGGATCGATATGGATGCGGATGTGGATGTGGATGCCGA
>DAIOEG010000177.1:0-5890 GCA_036746415.1 Phycisphaera sp.
CGTAATGATGCCTCCTCTGCGCCACATACAAAAGATACTCGAAGCCCACGCTGCGAAGCTGCGTGGGGTTTCTGGTTCACCGACCCCACGCAGCTTCGCAGCGTGGGCTTCGGGGAATTAGTGCAGGGTGTTGATCCAGTTGTCGGTGGCTTGGCGTTGTTCGCCGGTGTCGAGGTTTTTGAGTTCGATGGTTGGACCGACGAGGACGGCAAAGCGTGCCCGACATGCCGTGGCGTCTTTCAGCAGTTTGCCGACGTTGCGGGTGGACTTGTAGGTCATGCGTGCGTGCAGGCCCGCTCGGCGGAGCTTTGCGACGACGGCTGGGAGTTGGTTGGCTGCGTCGTCGGTGGTGGCGAAGCAGAACGCGTCCGGTCGGGGCGTGACGTGCTCGGGGATGAGCTTCTTATCGGTGAGGACGTTGGAGAGCACGACGTCGCCCATGCCAAAGCCGATGCCCGGCGTGACAGGCCCGCCGAAGAGTTCGATGAGCTGGTCGTATCTCCCGCCGCCCGCGATCGCGCGCTCGACGCCGGTGGCCTCGTGGACCTCGAACACGGTGCCTGTGTAGTACGCCAACCCGCGCACGATGCCCAGGTCGTACTCACACCAGGGCGTCAAGCCAAACGCGGTGAGCTGCTCATCGAGCTTCACCAAGTCCGCCGGCGGGGCATCCATGCCCAGCGACCGCGCGAGGTGCGCAAGGTCTCCCGCCGGGTACTTGCGTCGGCAGACTTCTTCAAACCGTTGCACACGGATGTCGTCCAGCCCAAGCGCCGCAGCCCCCTTTGAAAACTCTTCCGGTGGCAGCTTGTCTCGGCGGTCGAGCAGGTTGAACGCGGCGGGCAGGTGCGCCGGCGCGACTCCGAGCTTCTGAAGGATCTGGCTGACGACGGTGCGGTGGCTGAGCTTCACGCGCACGTGCTCGGGCCTCAGTCCAAGCTCGGCGAGCAGGTCCACGGCACAGAAGATCACCTCCGCATCGGCGGCGGGCGTGTCGAGCCCGAGCAGGTCCACGTTCCACTGCCAGAACTCGCGCAGTCGGCCACGCTGGGGACGCTCGGCCCGGCAGAGGTTGGGCACGCAGAACCACTTGATCGGCTTGGGCAGCGCGTTGGCCTTGTCGGCGACCATGCGCGCCAGCGTCGGCGTGAACTCGGGGCGGATCGCAAAGTCGGTCTCGCCGCCCTGACGACGGAAGCTGAACAGCTCGCTGACGATCCCCTCGCCGGACTTCACCTTGTAAAGGTCCAGCGTCTCAAAGATCGGCCCGTCCACCTCTTCAAACCCGTTACGCACCGCGACCCGCCGCCACGCGTCTTGCAGGTAGTTCCGCCAGGCCATCTGCTCGGGGTAGAAGTCGCGGGTGCCTTTGGGGGGTTGAATCTTGGGCATCCGCGAAAGATTACTTTGCGGGCCAAGTCTGTGTGTTCACATCCGACGCAGCTTGTTGGTCCCCGCCCACACCGCCGGGTCATCGATCGTGAGCAGGCAACCCTCGTGAAGCTCCAGTGGAAAGCCGCCCTCCCGATACTCCCGGTCATTCAGCTTCCACACATGGATGCGACGCTCGAACGTGTCCAGCTCGATGTAATACCGCACCTGTTCCCGGGCGTACAGGGCCTTCTTCCATTCCATCTCCCGGGGGTGATTCGATGGCGAGAGCACCTCGATCACAACGGTCGGTGGCTCGACGATGAAGTCACCGCGCACCTTCTCATCACACAAGATCGACACATCGGGCCGAACGACCGTCTTGTGATTGACCCGCCAGTCCAGGTCCTGCACCACATCACATCGACACCCGCCCTCGTGCTTGAGCAACTGACGCTGGATCATCAGCAGCAGGTTGCCGATGACCGCCTGATGGTCCCGCCGTGGCGAGGGCGACATCGCCACCGGTAGGCCTTCCCACAGCTCCCAATCGCCCTCCCAGTGCTCGTAGTCTTCGACGGTGTAGCTCGGGATGTAGCGGTGTAGTTCCATGACGTGGATCAGTGTATCTGTGGATCACTTCACGCCCACGATGTACGCGATCCAGCTCGGGTCGTTGCCGGCCTCGGCGGCGCGTTCCCAGTCGCCGGTCTCCTTGCCCTTGGCGTCCATCTTTTCCCAATACACGTGCGTCTCGGCAAAGCCCGCCTCGTGCAGCATCTCGCGCACCTCGGGGATGGACCAGAACCGCCAGTGGTAACCGAAGACGCGTTCGAGCTTGCTGCCGTCTTTAAACTCAAAGCTGATGTAGAAGTCGCTGTCGTGGGTGATCGGGTCGATGCGGGCCTGTTCCCAGACGTAGGTGAACGCGCCGATCGGCTTGCCGTAGCCGGTGATGCGGCGCTCGTCGCGGTGGCCCTCGTGGAAGCAGTCGCCGCCGCCCATCATGTCCATCACGATGATGCCTTCATCCGCGAGGTTGGCCCGCGCGGCGCGCAGGTACTCGATCACTTCACTTCGGCTCTTGAAGCACCAGAAGGAAAAGTTCTGTGCAGCGAGCACCTCGGCAGCCGGGACACCCTTGGGCCGGGCGCGCTTGCGGACATCCAGCTGCATGAGGTGGACGCGTTCTTTCTGCGACGCCTTGAGCGGTGCGAGGTTGTGCGCCTTGCCCCAGGCGAGCGGCTCATCGTCGCGGTCGACGCCGACGGATGTGCGGTCCTTGTGGCCCTTGACCCACTCGCAACACACCGCAAACGTCCCGCAGAAGTCCTCGCGCAGGTGCAGGGGCTTGCGCCCGAAGCGGTCCTTGAACGCCTGCACGAAAAAGTCCACCTCGTGCGTCGGCTCCTGCACCGAGAGCTGGTAGCAGCGGTACTTGTCCGCGACCTCCGACAACACGGGGGCGTTTTTTGCGGATGACTTTTTGGTGGTCTTCTTTGCCATCACAACATGGTAATGCATGCGTGTGTTGGATCTGGCGATGTGGGCATTTGGCGATTTGGCGCGTTGGGGTCTGTTCGCTGGATGCGTTAGTGTTCACATGCAGACCAATCGCCAGATCGCCAGATCACCCTATCGCCAAATCCAACATGAGAATCATCGCAGGCACGCATCGCGGACGCACCATCCTCGGGCCCGAGGACGACACGACCACCCGGCCGGTGACCGACCGCGTGAAGGAAGCGCTCTTCAGCCGGCTGATGTCGCTGGGGCTGCTCGGCTACGGCACGGTGGCGGACGTGTTCAGCGGGACCGGGTCGATGGGCCTCGAGGCGCTCTCGCGCGGGGCAGAGCGTTGTGTGTTTATTGAACGCGACCGCGCGGCGTTGCAGCGCCTGAACGAGAACCTCTCATCGCTGGGCCTGTCCGACCGGGCCGAGGTCCGCACGGGCGATGCGCTCTCGACGCTGTGGGTCCGCTCCCTGCCCGATGAGGCGCTGACCGTCGCGTGGGTCGACCCGCCCTATGCCCTGCTCGTGGAGCCAGCCCCCGCACCCGAAGAAGTTGCCGACGCCGAGGCCGAGAGGCCGGTCAAGGGCAAGCACAAAGACAAGGACAAGCCAGCGCGGCCCCTGCGCCGCGAAGCATTTCGAGGCAGTCGGCTTAAGCCCAACCCCGACGCCGTGTTCGCCCTCATCGCCGCCCTGCTCCCCAAGCTCGAGCCCGGCGGAGCCGTGGTTCTGCGCACCCCCGAACCCTGCCCCACCCCGCCACCCGAACTCCCCGGCCTCGACGGCCCGGTGAGCATCCAATACGGCTCGATGACTCTGCACTTCTATCAACGCCCCATGCCGAGCGAAACGGACGAGGTCTGACCATCGGACTTCGTGATGACTCGATCGTATCTCGTCGTGCCCGCCGTAACCCACCACCTTTCCCCGGCTTGGCAGCGGGGGTGGGCAGCGTTACACTATTTAGCTTGGTGGAGCCCTTGGGCCGTGGCGTTGTGCTGCGTCTCAGGGACGTTTGTTCTGCGTTGTGTCCCGGCAACCGGACTCCCAGCCCCCCCGAAACACCCGCTTGTTTGACGGTGTTTCTCCCGGAATCGCTTCCGGACGGCTGGAAACGCGGGCTTGGCCCGTGTTGCGTCGGTTGGTGATGTGCGGGTTTGCCCCGTGCAGAGCCGATCGGCTGGGTTCCTGTCGCCCCGGCTCGTGTGAGTCGGCAGAGCCCACCGTGTCCCGCGATCGGCCGTGATCGGGAGTGTTTCCCGAGCGTGTGCCAGTCGCCATTTTAGAACCCGGCCGTGCTCGTTTGTAAGCCGGCCCTTCAGGAGTCTGCGTTATGTCGTCTCTCGTGAAAGACCTCGTTGAAGCTGGCATCCACTTCGGGCACCGCTCGAACGCGTGGAACCCCAAGATGGCCCCCTACATCTTCGGCAAGCGCAACAAGATCCACATCATCGACGTCAAGGAGACCATCAAAGGACTCCTGCTCGCCCGCAAGTTCATCACCAAGACCGTCGGCTCGGGCAAGGACGTGCTCTTCGTCGGCACCAAACGCCAGGCCCGCGCGATCATCGAGACCCACGCCAAAGAGTGCGGCATGCACTACTGCACCGAACGCTGGCTGGGCGGCACGCTCACCAACTTTGCCACCATCCGCCAGCGCCTCAAGCGCCTCGAAGAGCTCGAACGTATCGACGAGACCGGCGAGATGAAGAACTACTCCAAGAAGATGGAGTCGCAGCTCAACCGCGAGAAGACCAAGATCCTGCGTAACCTCGAAGGCATCCGCAACATGACCAAGCTCCCCGGAGCCATGATCATCGTGGACGTCAACGCGGAAACCAACGCCGTCAAGGAAGCCCGTAAGCTCGGCATCCCCACCGTCGCGCTGATCGACACCGACGGCGACCCGGACATGGCTGACATCGCGATCCCCGGCAACGACGACGCGATGCGCGCCATCGAGCTGATCATCGACCAGCTCGCCCGTGCGGTCAACGAAGGCAAGACCAACCGCCAGCAGTCGCACGAAGGCGCCGAAGGCCGAGAGGGCGGCGTGCCCCAGCCCCGACGTCGCAGCAGCCGGGCCCAGTTCCGCGGCGACTCGGCCGAGGGTGATGCCAAGGACTCCGCCCCCGGAAACGCCCCCGCAGCCGTCGAGCCCGCAGCCGCTTCGTAAACACCGTGAAACGTCACGCTGGCCCGCGGCAACCGTCGCGGGCCAGCCGGCCTCACACCATTCAAACCTTCCGATGCGCCCCCCTTTCACGGAGGGCGTTATCTTCTCGGGCACGAGCCCGCCCTCTGATTGCACCTTTTTTGGGAGATTACAAGCCATGGCGATCACCGCCAAAGACGTCAACGCCCTCCGCCAGCGCACCGGCATGGGGATGATGGAATGCAAGAAGGCCCTCACCGAGGCCAACGGCGACAGCGAAAAGGCCGTCGCCCTGCTGCGTGAGTGGGCCGGCGGGAAGATGGACGACCGCGGCGACCGTCAGGCGACCGAAGGCGTCATCGCCGCCGCGGTGGACGCGGACGCTGCCGTCATCGTCATGATCACCGCCGAGACCGACTTCGCCGCCCGCAACGAGCAGTTCATCGCCAACGCCCAGACCGTCGCGCAGCACGCCCTCAAGCTCACCGGCTCGGGCGATGTCACCGACCACGCCAGCGACGCGATGAAGACCCTGGTCGAGGACCTCCGGCTGACCATCAAAGAGAACATCGCCCTCAAGTCCATCGTCCGGCTCACGGGCAAGGGCTTCGGCGTGTACGTCCACACCAACCGCAAGAGCGGCGCAATCGTGTCGCTCGACACGGCCGTGGACAACGACCTGGCCAAGGGGCTGGCGATGCACGTGACGGCGGCCGTTCCGCCGGTGGTGCCCGCGCCGCTGCGGCTGACATCCCGGCGGGCGAGGCCTTCCTTGCGGCGATCCGCCCGTTCGTCTGGCGCAGCCAGCTCGATTACGGCGCGGTCGAGGAAATCCGCGCGCTGACCTTGC
>DAIOEG010000178.1:0-5874 GCA_036746415.1 Phycisphaera sp.
GACTTGCGTTTGCCAAGCGCCGTGTTGAGCAAGACGGGGATGAGGTGCGTCTCGGGGTGGTGGTCCTCGCCGATGGTGCCGTCGGACGATGAGCCCGCGACGTTGAAGTACCGCAGGGCCGCGAAGGCGAACTGTTTGTCAGAGTGTGCGACATCGAAGAGGACGCGTTCGACGAAGAGCTTGCTCCAGCCGTAGGGGTTGATGGGCGACTGCGGGGTTGTCTCGGTGATGGGCATCTTGGCCGGCTCGCCGTAGGTCGCGCAGGTCGAGGAGTGGACGATCTTCTTCACGCCCGCCTGCTGCATCGCTTCGAGCAGCGAGACGACGCCGGCGGTGTTGTTGCGGTAGTACGTGAGCGGCTCAGTGACCGACTCGCCCACGTACGCCAGCGCGGCAAAGTTCATCACACACTCGATGCGGTGCTTGACGAGAGCGTCGGCAATCACGTCGCGGTCGAGCAGGTTGCACTCGACCAGCGGGACGTTGCCAAGGGCCTCGAGCGCTGCGCGGTGGCCGCGGAACAGGTTGTCGAGCACGACGACGTGGTGGCCCTCGCTGAGCAGCCGTTTGACGGCGTGTGAGCCGATGTACCCCGCGCCGCCGGTGACTAAGACGTTCATTGCGATGACTTCTCCGTTGTCCGCTGTGGTTGATCTTGTCCGAGCCGACCGACGACCATCGTGACGGCAAATCCCAGCAGGATCAAGCCGATGCTTGCGGCGGCTTGCTGAAGTGTGGGTGTGAATAGTTGCGTGGGCAGGTCCTCGTCGGAAAGCGCTTTGGGCTTGCCAGCGCGTTGGATGATCCAGACGTGGGCGGAGCCGTCTTGCGAGTGGATGTAAGCGGTGTCGGTCTCGATGCCGGCTTGTTGCGCGAGGGCAAGGGGCGTGGCGGTCGGCGTTTGTCCTTTGATCTGTGTTTGCGGGGTGGGCGCGGCGGTTTGTTGAAAGGGCCAGAGGCCGACGACGGCTCCCAGCAGCAGCCCCAGCAGCACGCC
The DNA here is from genome assembly GCA_036746415.1 of Phycisphaera sp. Taxonomy (GTDB): domain Bacteria; phylum Planctomycetota; class Phycisphaerae; order Phycisphaerales; family Phycisphaeraceae; genus DAIOEG01. The sequence goes on from DAIOEG010000178.1 coordinate 998, forward strand.
GAGGGTCGGTCGTTCGAAGCGTTGCAGGAGCCAGCGCAGCAGGTTGCTGACAGCCACAACACCGACGACAACGCCAACGCCCACGGGCAAGATCACGCGCCAACCCACATCGAACGCGCTGGAGAGGTCGCCGGCCGTGAGAGCATCTTTGAACGTGTCGATGCCCGCGAGGATCGGCACGTAGGCGCCCAGGACGAGCAGCAGGTACCCGCCACTGACGCCGGGCAGGATCATGGCCGCAGCACCTGCGATGCCCGCGAGCAGGAGGAACACGAAGCCGTCGTTGTGCGAGGTGTTGCCCGAGCCGCTCGCCTGAAGGACCGCCAGCGCAGCCATGCCGACGAACCCGGCCAGCACCGCGAGCCACAGGGTCACGCCCGGTCGCTGCGCGTTCGCGCGGATCAGCCGCCAGATGACAGGCACCCCGCCGAGCGTGAGCCCGATGAACAAGCTGTACATGATCCAACGCTGTTCGACGACGAGCTGCTTCACCGGGCCGGCAAACAGCACGATCGACGACAGCGCAGCGGCGATCACCGTCCCCAGCACCACGACCGAAGGTCGGCGGAACTTGAACGTGCTCAGCTCGCCGATCGCGCCGATGAAGCGGGGGTACACACCCGCGGCGAGCAGCATGGTCCCGCCCGAGATACCCGGCACGAGGTTCGCCAAGCCCATCAACACGCCGCCCAACCCCGACCGCGCGATCAGTGGCACAAGCGCGGGCGGGCTGGGCTCGCTCGCGTCCGTCGGATTCGCTTTTGAATCACGTGAAGGAAAAGCGGTGCTCATGGCCTCCAAGATCGGCACAATGGGCTGTGCCGGTTGACTGCAACGCAGCGACCCACACTGTGATAACCGTTCAACGCCTTGGACATGCGGATCAAATGTCTTCACCACGCTGCGAACCCGCTGGCATCGGCAACGGCGCGACCGGCTCGCCGGGCTTCAAGTCGCCGGCGCGGTACAGGGTCCAATATGTCTTGAGCCGGCGGTTCACCAGCGGGGCCAGCAGCACGCCGCCAAGGATGTTTGGCAGCGCACAGGCGAGCAGCATCGCGTCGGCCGAGTCGATCACCGATGTCATCGACGCGACCGACCCGACGAACACGAACACGACAAACACCAGCCGGAACACGATGACGCTGCGGATGCCAAAGAGATAGCCCCACGCCCGCTCGCCGTAGTAGCACCAGGAGATGAGCGTTGAGAACGCGAAGAGCATGATGCTGATCGTGAGGAGGGTGGGGAACTGGAGTGTCTTGAGCACGGGCATCGACTCGAAGGCCCAGAGCGTCACCGCCGAGCCGCCCTTGATGTCTTGTTGGTAGGCCCCGGTGATGAGCACGACCATGCCGGTGAGGAAGCAGATCACGATGGTGTCAACAAACGGTTCGAGCGAGGCGACGAGCCCCTCGCGGATGGGCTCATCGGTGCGGGCCGCGGCGTGTGCGATGGCAGAGGAGCCGATGCCCGCCTCGCTGGAGAACGCGGCACGTTGGAAGCCGACCATCATCGCGCCGATCAGCCCGCCGAAGGCCGCGTCCGCGCCGAAGGCATCACGCACGACCATCACGAGTAGCGCCGGCAGGTCCGCGACGTGCGCCCCGATGATGAAGAGGCACGCCGTGACATACAGCAGCGCCATCACCGGCACGAGCATGGATGTCAGCGCACCGATGCGCCCGATCCCGCCGATGACCACGACGCCCGTCATCACCGCCAGCACCAGCCCGTACCCGATGCTCGCGTTTGTTCTCGCATCATCGAGCGACTCGGCAGCGACATACGGCTGGATGAACTGCGTGAAGAACGCCTCGAAGCTCTGATTCGCCTGAAACATGTTGCCCCCGCCGATCGCTGCGCCCATGCAGAACACAGCAAACACCACCGCGAGCACCTTGCCCAGCGGCGCAAGCGCGGGGTGCATCTCGCGCAGCCCCCGGTCCAGGAAATACATCGGCCCGCCGGACATCGAGCCGTCCGCGTTGCGCACGCGGTACAGCTGCGCCAGCGTCGACTCGTGGAACTTGCTCGTCATGCCCAGCACGCCCAGCACCATCATCCACAGCAGCGCGCCCGGCCCGCCGGTGACCATCGCGACAGCGACCCCCGCGATGTTGCCAAGGCCCACCGTGGCCGACAGCGCCGAGGTCAGCGCCTTGAACGGCGAGATGTCGCCCGTGTCATCGCTCGCGTCCCACTTGCCCCGCACGATGTCGACGGCGTGCTTGAAACCCCGGACGTTGATGAAACCGTGATACAAGGTGTAGAACAGCGCACCCGCCGCGAGCCAGACCACCAGGAACGGCATCTTCGCCTCGCCAAACGACCCGAACGACACATCGAAGAACAGCAAGCTGAACACCCAGCCGTTGACCACATCCAGCATCGCGTTGAAGAAGTCACCAAGCGATCGCCCCTGCTCCGGCACGCTTGCCACGACCTCCTGCGCCGTCGCACCCATGCCCAGCAGCAACACGGTCATCACCGAACACAACGCGACGCCCAGCCACGGCTGATGCCGATGCAATGAAACCTTCAACATGAGTTGTTCCCTTGATAAACAAGTGAATCGAAGATCAACAAGACACCGCAGCAGCGCGGTCGGCGGTCAGCAGGCAGGCGAGGTCAAAGTAGTCTAACGGCATTGGCCCCGCCCGCGGTATCCGCTACGCTCCGCCGTCCGCACCCAAGGACTCGTGATGCTCTGGATCTGGATCGGCTTCATCGCGCTCGTGCTCCTGTTCCTCGCTCTGGACCTGGGCGTGTTCCACCGACACGCGCACGTCGTGAGCTTCAAGGAGTCGCTCGCGTGGACCTTCATCTGGTTCACGATGGGCATGTGCTTTGCCGTCTTCGTCTACCACGGCTACTCCAACCACTGGATGGGCATGGGCCAATCGTCCGACGGCGTGACACCGCTGGACCTCATGGCCATCACCGCCGACAACCCGCTCGGCGAGCTCGACGGGCCCACGGCCACCATCAAGTACATCACCGGCTACGTCATCGAGAAATCGCTCAGCGTCGACAACATCTTCGTCATCGCCATGATCTTCTCGTTCATGGGCGTGCCCGCGCTGTATCAGCACCGCGTGCTGTTCTGGGGCGTGCTGGGCGCGCTGGTGATGCGCGGCGCGATGATCGCCGCCGGCGCCGCGCTCGTGAAAGAGTTCCACTGGGTGCTCTATCTCTTCGCGGGCTTCCTCGTGCTGACCGCCATCAAGATGCTGCTCGTCCAAGACGGCGACCCCGACCCGTCCAAGAACTTCATCCTCCGCACCTGCCGCAAGTGGCTGCCCGTCACCGACCGCTACCACGGCCAGCACTTCTTCGTGAAAGCCGGCAGCGCCGCGTCGCACACGTCCGCCGTCCCCGACGGCCCGATGATCGAAGATGAGGCCGTGCGCGCGATGGAGCTGCGCAAGCCCGGCGCGCTGATGGTCACGCCGTTGTTCCTTGCGCTGGTCCTTGTGGAGTTCACCGACCTCATCTTTGCCGTCGACTCGATCCCCGCGATCTTCGCCATCACCACCGACCCGTTCCTCGTGTTCACGAGCAACGTGTTTGCGATCCTCGGCCTGCGTTCGCTGTTCTTCGCGCTGGCGGGCATGCTGCGCATGTTCCGGTTCTTGAAGCCGGCGTTGGCGATCGTGCTGCTCGTCGTGGGGCTCAAGATGTTCCTGCACACGCAGCTGAAGGTCTGGCTCGGCGAGTACTTCAATCTCTACTTGCTCGCCGTCGTCGCCCTCATCCTCACCGCCGGCGTCGTCGCATCGCTCCTCTTTGCCGAGAGAGAAACCAAAGACCTCAGCAACCCATAACGCAGCCCTCCGCGCTGCCCCCATCTCCCCCTTGACTCCACGCCGACGCTGAGTCCGCGAAGCGTCTGGCCCCCTACCAAGTGGAATACATCTTCCATCCCTCTCCTCATCCGCGTCCATCCGCGGTTAAAACTCTCCCGCTCTTCACCCCCGCCCCGTCCACTTCGCCTTCGGCTCCGTCCCCCGTACCGTCCGCACGAGGTTCGACCGGTGCCGAACGATCACCAGCGCCGCCAGCACCGCCGACAGCGACACGAACACCCACGCCGGCCCGCGCTCCACGCCCAGCCACCAACAGTTCACCGCCGTCAGCGCCGGCAGCAGCCCCGCCGCGATGCAGCTCGACAACCCCACGTATCCCGTCAGCTTCGCCACCACGACCCACACCACCCCGCACACCACGCCCGGCAGCGTCACAAACGGCGCAAGCCCCAGCGCCGCCCCCAGCCCCGTCGCCACCCCCTTGCCCCCCTTGAACCGCAGCCACGGGCTGAACATGTGACCCAGCACCGCGGCCAAACCGATCGCCACCCACTGACCCGCGAGTGCCGTGTGCAACTGATACGCCCCGCCCTGCCACATCGGGTCCGCAACCGCCTCGACCCAGCGCAGCCCCGTGCTCGCCCGCAGCCAGCCCAGCCCCTTAAACGCCAACACCGGCAGCAGCCCCTTCAACACGTCCAGCGCAAAGCACAACAAGCCCCACTTCTTCCCCACCGCCCGCCCCAGGTTGCTCGCCCCCGGGTTCCCACTCCCCACCGTGCGGATGTCCACCCCGTTCCACTTGCCCAACCACACCGCAAACGGCAACGACCCACACCCAAACGCCACCAACACCCAGACCAACCAGACCATGATGCTCATGCGACGCATCGTAACCCCCGCCATTCACCCATGCGGCGCACCCTTCAACCCGCGTAGCGCCGCGACTTGTCGCGTCTCAGTGGCCAGTGGCCAATGACCAGTGGCCAGTCAGCAAAGTACAGACCTTCCGCGTTCCGTCATCTGCCATCCTCTCCGACCACTCCCCAACCCCCACTCCCCTCCCTT
>DAIOEG010000179.1:0-5873 GCA_036746415.1 Phycisphaera sp.
GGGCGAACCCGTGAGCGCCACCGCCGCGCCAAGCTCGCGCATCGCCCAAGCCGCCACTTGGGCGAAGCGATCGGGTGCCCAACGCTTCAAGGCCTTCTGCGCGCCGGGATTCAAGAGCAGCACTGGCCGGCCTTGCGCAGGTGCAAGAAGTTGCTCGGCCCTTGGGACACAATCACCACGCACCGAGATCCGCATCGCGCGATCGTCGCCCGCAGGCAACACGCCGCCAACAGACTCGGCGAGTGTGATGTAATAGTCCAGCGTCGAGACGGGAGTGAACCGGCCGGCGTTGTCACGCGGCGCGGCAACGCGGTGCGTGAGCAACAGTCCCCGGCCATCACGCGCATAGCCGATGCGATAAGGCACACCCGCAAGCCGGACCGCAAGCGCCGCCCGCATGCTGTTGGGCAACAGCACCGCTGCGTCAAAGCGCTCTGCACGCAGTGCTTTCACGGCAATCCCAAACCCCGACACGCCGCCGAGCGAGCCGCCCTTGAGCGACACGGGCAGCACCGCATGTAGCCCCGGCAAGCCGTCGAGCAGTGGGGCAAGCGCCGGTTTGATGACAACGGTGACACGTGCCTCGGGCAGGCCGTGATGCAATGCACGCAGCGCCGGTGTGGCCATCAGGCAATCGCCAAACCACGTGGGCATGACGATCGCCCAGTGCTGTGGTGTCGAGGTTTCTCGCGCCATCGGGAGAGATTAACAAGGTGCCGACTCATCGGGTCGGTCCCGTGCTCACTTGGGTTCAACGCGCAACAGCCGGCCGTCCTCTTCATCGGTGAGGACGTAGAGGTACCCATCGGGTCCGTTGCGGACATCACGGATGCGCCACTTGAAGTTGAGTTGTTCCTGGCCGACGACGTTGCCTTGTGCGTCGAGGTCGACGCGCCGGAGTTGCTTTCCCACGAGGCCACCTGCGAAGACGTCGCCGTCCCAGTCGGGGAACTTGTCGCCGCGATACACGGCCAGGCCCGAGGGGCCGATGCACGGCGTCCACACGACATGTGCATCGAGCATGCCGTCACGGTGGCGTTCCTCCGTGATCGTCTGGCCGGAATACTCACGGCCGAACGTGATGATCGGCCAGCCGTAGTTCCCGCCTTCGACGATGCGGTTGAGCTCGTCGCCGCCTTGGGGGCCGTGCTCTGTGGCCCAGACCTCGCCGGTCTTGGAGTCGATGGCCATGCCCTGGATGTTGCGGTGGCCAAAGCTGTAGACCTCGGGCACGGCATCGACGCGTGCAAAAAACGGGTTGCCCGTCTTGGCCTTGCCGGTGTCGTCGAGGCGCAGCACCTTGCCGATGTGCGTGCCCAGGTCTTGCACGGCCTTGCGCAAGTTGTTGCCATCGCCCGTGCTCAAGAGCAGCGAGCCATCGGGCAGCCACACCAGCCGAGAGCCGAAGTGGAAGCCGTCGCCCTTGTCGGGGCTCGCGTGGAAAATCTCTTGGACCTCGTGCAACCTCTCGCCATCAAACCGTCCACGCGCAAGGGTCGTGCGGTTGGCGCTGCGTGTGCCCGAGGAGTACGTCAGATACACCAAGCCGTTGTTGACAAAGTCGGGGTGCAGCGACACATCGAGCAAACCCCCCTGCCGAAGCGCGAGCACCTCCGGCACCCCCGCGACCGGCTCGGCCAACAACTCGCCTCCACGCACCAACCGAAGCGCCCCGCCCCGCTCGGTGATCAGCATGTCGTCGGCCGACAACGCGCCCGACTCATCAGGCAGAAACGCCAACGCCCACGGATGCTCCAGGCCCTCCAACACCGTGACCGCCTCCCAGCCGCGCGCTGCAGACACCTCGCCCGTGGGATCCAGTGCGCTGGCCGTCATCACGCCTCCCAACACACACACCAACAACATGGATGCCTTCATAGTCCGGTCTCCCGCGTCATTCAAAGGATCGTCAGCGTCGGCTCGCGCTCGTCGCTCATCGCCAAGACCTGCAGCTGGTGCGTCACCTTCCGCACCACGCCGTTCAGCTGCGCACACAACGTGTCGTCGTTCGTAAAGTTGGCCGTCGGGTCACCCGCATCGCTGTTGCGCCGCAAATTCATATTGATCGGCACCGCGCCCAGGAACGGGATCGCCAGCTCGTGCGCCAACATCTCAGCACCGCCGCGCCCGAACAAGTCGTACTCCTTGCCATCGTCACCGATGAAGTAACTCATGTTCTCCACCAGCCCCAGCACCTCGATGTGCAGCTGACGGAACATCGCCACAGCGCGACGCGCATCGTCCTGCGCCACCTTCTGTGGCGTGCACACTACCACCGCACCCGCGATCGGTAACACCTGTGACATCGTCAACGGTACATCACCCGTCCCCGGCGGCAGGTCCACAATCAGGTAATCCAGAGCGCCCCAAAGCGTCTGCACCGCCAACTGCTTAAACGCCCCATGCGCCATCGGCCCGCGCCAGATCAGCGGCTTGTCATCTTCCACCAGCGCGCCCATTGTCATCGACTTGACGCCGTGCGTCTCAAACGGCAACAACATGTTGCCCTCCGCTCGCGGCTCGAATACGTCCGTGCCCATCAGCGTTGGCACCGACGGCCCATAGATGTCCGCGTCCAGCAACCCCACCTGCGCACCAAGACGCGACAGCCCCACCGCGAGGTTCACGCTGATCGTCGACTTGCCCACGCCGCCCTTGCCCGCGCCCACCGCGATGACACGGTTGACATCAGGCAACGGGTTGTTCGAACCCGACGCATCAAACCCGCCCGCCTGCGATGGTGACGCGGACGCCTTCGTGCCGGAGGACAGCTGCAACGTGAACCGTACGTCTGCCGTCGCGCCCAGAGCCGACACCGCATCGCTCATCGCGATGCGCAGCGCTTCACGAAACTTGCCCGCACGCCCCGGCAGGTTCACATCAATCACGACGCTCGTCGGCGAGCCAATGCCCACCGTCACCGACTGCACCATGTTGAGCGTCACCACGTCGCGCTTGAGCTCGGGGTCCAACACCTTCTGCAACGCTGCGATCACTTGTTCTTTCGTCACGGCCATGCCGGATGGTAGTGCGCATTTTCTTCTTCTTCTCCCCTGGTGACTGCTGTCGTGCAATAGACCCCCCCGCCCCGCGTTGACCTGCATCGACCTTCAACACCCCCTTTTTAGGAGCATCTGATGAACACCCGATCCCCCCAAGCCGTCCGAACCCTCGCCATTTCGTCGCAGCCGCACCTCTGGCCCGCCCTGCTTGGCATCACGATCGCCATGGGCAGCGCGATCGTTTGCGTGGGTGCCCGTGCCGAGGAAGCCCCTGCCAAGCAGGACGCCCCGGACGCCATGCAGAGCGTCACTGAAAAAGCCATGGAAGACACCCGCGAGACGGCCAAGCCGCGCCTCGAGTCCCGCAAGCGCCGGCTCGGCTCGCCCGACATGGCCGACAACGAACGCCGATTCGAAGAACATCAGCTCCGCAAAGGCCTGCGCAAAGCCGACGGTGAGCGCATGGGCCCGGGTGAAGGCCGTGAGCGAGCGCAAGGGAAAGGCCCGCGCGAAGCCGGCCCCGGCCAGCCCGGCCAGATGCGCGAGCGTATGCAACGCGCCCTGTTCCGCGACATCGACCTCAGACCCGAGCAGCGCGAACAGATCAACCAGCTCACCGAGTCCACACGCCAGGAGATGCTCGCCTGGACCCAGCAGAACCGCGAAGCGCTCCGGGCCGTCCGCGAAGAGATGCAGGCCGCCCGTGAATCCGGCGACGAAGACCGCATCAGCACCGCCCGCGCCGAGCTGCGCGCCCTGATGCAGAGCGCCCCGCGCCCCGACCGGGAGTTCATGCAAGAACAGGTCCGCGCGCTGCTCACACCCGAGCAGGCCGAGCAGTTCGAAGACAACCTCGCCCGCATCGAACAGCGCCTACAACAGATGAAAGAAGGTGGCGAAGGCAAGGGTCAAGGCAAGGGCCGTGGCAACCGCGAAGGTCAAACCGAGCCCGCCCCCGCCCCCGGAAGCGCTCCCGCCGAGAAGACATTGGACCTTTGAGCCACCGCAAACACTTTTGGCCGTTCAAGGTCATGTCTGCAGCCGCGACTTGACAAGTCGCGGGTTGAGCAGCTCTCGATACAAGTGTCCCACCACATCATTCACAACTCTCAACCCGCGTGTTGTCAACACGCGTCTACGGGAAAGGTGCTTCAGGATGGCTTAAACTGCATGCACCACCCCCGGAGGTATTCCCAATGGCTCGTTCCAACTTGATTGCCGTGTTGCTCATGTGTTCCCTGCCGCTGTGTCTTTCGGTGCATGCGGATGAAGACGAAACACAGCCCATACAGGCCCCAGACAAAGCCGCCGCACCGGCAGCTCCGCTGACTCAGGAACAGATCGATGCGCAGCTGCTCGAGCGTGCAGAAGAGCAGATGAGCCGTGGGCGGTTCAAGGCGATGTTTGAAAGGGTCGTGCTCACCGAGGATCAACATGTCGCGCTTCGGCCGGTCTTCCGCGATGCCTATGCGTTGCGCTGGGCCCACCTGGACGAGCACCGCGACGAGATCGCAGAGGCCCGCGCGAAGATGCAGGCGGCGCGTGATGCAGACGACAAGGACGCCCTCGCCGCCGCGCGCAAGGATTACTTCACAATCTACAACGCGGTCAACATCGACGCGGATGCGCTGATGCTGGCCATCCGCGCGGAGCTCACCGCCGATCAAAACACGGCCCTTGATCAACACCTCGAAGCCGAGAAGGAAAAACGCCGAAAGCCCGAGGTGACCGCCGATTCCACAGCGTCGCCTCTTTAGTTTATTTAGCCACAGATGGACACAGATGAACACCGATGAAGAGTGGCCACGAAAAAGACAGAAGGCACGGAACAGCATGAAGATTCATGCTCTAATTCCGTGTGTTCCGTGCTTTCCGTGGCCAACTCTTTTCTTATGTCCTATCTGTGTTTATCTGTGTCCATCTGTGGCTAAAAACTCTTGTCTTTAAGCCGTCACCGTGGAGAGTTCTTGTTCGATGGCGTGAAGCCCCGCGTCGGTCATCGCCTGGTCGACGGCTCCCATGTGGCTGATGCGGAAGATCTTGCCCTTCCATGAGGCGCCCCGGCCGTCCTGGCCTCCGGTGATGTGGACGCCGTGCTTGTCGCGCAGGGCTGCGCGAAACTTGGAGTCGTCCACGCCCTCGGGGTAGAAGAAGCCGCTGACGGACGCGGCCGGGCTGCTGCTGATGGGCTTGATGCCGATTGAGGTGAGCTTGTCGAGCGTACGCTTCGCCAGCATCGCCGTGCGCTTGTAGACGTTCTCAAGCCCTTCCTTCTCGATCATCTGCAGCGCGACAAGCTGGGCGCGGATCAGCGACACCGGCGGGGTGAACGGCACATCGTTCTTCGCATGGGCCTTGACCCACTTGCGCAGGTCCAGGTTGTACGCGGGCAGCGGATACTTGATCTCGTTCAACCGTTGCAGTGCTCTTGCGTTCAGACCCACGTACCCGATACCGGGGGGGAGCATGAGGGCTTTTTGCGAGCCGGTGACGAGGGCGTCGATGCCCCAGGCGTCCATCGGGCAAGCGAACGCGCCGACCGAGGTGATGCCGTCGACCACGACGAGCGCCTCGGGCGCGAGCTTCTTGACCAAGGCCGAGACGGCCTGCACATCGCTGGCGGTGCAGGTCGAGGTCTCGCTGTGGACGATCGAGACGACCGAGGCGTTGGGGTGCTTCTCGAGGGTCTCGGCCAGCGTGTCGAGCGGGCAGGCGGTGCCCCAGTCGTGGCTGAGCTTGATGTTGGTGATGTTGAGGACGGGGGCGTAGGCGTCGTAGATGTCCTGCCACCGCTCGCCGAACTTGCCGCCAGCGATCGAGATGACCGGCGTGTGCGGCCTGGCGAGGCAGACCTGCGCGGCCTCGTAGGCC
>DAIOEG010000180.1:0-946 GCA_036746415.1 Phycisphaera sp.
GACGGCTAGTATTCGTCCGCGATAGAAAAGCGGTTATATACCGGTAGACGCGTGGTTGATCACGACACAACGTCTCTCACACCGTTTTGTTGGTTGGTTTCCATTTGTTTTGACCCGTCCTTGGCCATTGTCGGCCGGACTTTTTGACACCAAGACCCCACAGGGGCAGGAGAAGAGATCATGATGATGAGCAAGAGTCTGATGAGCGTGGCGATCGCTACCACCTTCGCGCTGACCTCCAGCGTGAGCGCTGCCGTTGTGACGCAGTGGAACTTCAACAGCGTCGTCAACGACGCCACCACCAGCACGGGCACCACCGCCCCCAGCATCGGTGCGGGCACCATCACCACCGTCGGCGGCGCGACCAATCCCTCATTCAATGCCGGTGGCACCACCAGCACCGCCCCCGCGTCCTCGTCCGACCCCAACACCACCGACAACTCGGGCTACCAGACCACCACGTACCCCGCTTTGGGTGTCGGCAACAAGACCGCTGGTATCGAAGTCGCTGTCAGCACCGTCGGCCTCCAAGACATCGTGTTCTCCTTCGACGTCCGTCATAGCAATACCTCTGCCAATACGCTCCGCGTCCAATACAGCATCGATGGCACGACCTTCATCGACGCAGATCAGTTCACCTTCACGCCTGCCGCGACCGGTACGGGTGACTCCTGGTTCAACGCTCGGACCGCCAACCTGATCACCGTCGCCGGTCTGAACAACAACCCCAATGCGAAGTTCCGCGTTGTGACAGAGTTCGACCCCGGCACCGGGGATTACCTGGCAGCGCGATCGACCAGCACCTACGCGGGCGGCACCCTCCGCTTTGACATGGTCACCGTCAACGCCGTCCCCGAGCCCGCGACTGCGGCCCTGCTCGGTCTCGGTGGCCTTTTGATGGCGGGCCGTCGCCGACTCGCCTGGGTGTGCTCCGACATTCTTCAAC
>DAIOEG010000180.1:956-4925 GCA_036746415.1 Phycisphaera sp.
GCTGCACGCTCCACCAGCTCCTACGGCGATACCGGTGGCACTCTTCGCTACGACATGGTCACCGTCTCAGGGAACGTGATCCCCGAGCCCGCCACCGCCGCCCTCGTCGGCCTGGGCACGATGCTCATCGCAAGCCGTCGCCGACTCGCCTGAGTGTGCTCCGACATTCTTCAACACAACACACTTGCATCGCCGGGATCACACCCGGCGATGCCATTTTCAGAAGCCTCGATCGACACGCCCAAGTGGCACGGGCCGTCATCACTGACGATACCGGAACACCCGAGATGAACGTCAAACGAGAACCCTTTTTGTCCCGATGCTCCGCCGGCTTCACGCTCATTGAGTTGCTGGTGGTCATCTCCATCATCGCGCTGCTGATCGGCATCCTCCTGCCGGCCTTGGGCGCCGCGCGGGCGACCGCGCGGGCCGCTGGAAGCTTGTCGAACATCCGGCAATGGGCGCTCTCCGCGACGATGTACGCCACCGAGTCCAGGGACTGGCTCCCGTGGGACGGCGTGGACATGGCCGCGGGCGCTGGCAACCCCGAGGGCGTCGGCGCTCAGAACAACGCACAGATCGCCAGCAATTTTTCAAACAACGGCTGGTTCGCCAACGTCGCCTCCGAATACATCGAGAACCAGCGCTACCGCGACCTCATGATCGACCGCGTCAACGCCGGCAACACGGTCCCCAAGCCCGGCGACCCCACGATCTTTGTCGACCCCTCCGCCACCTACCCCGCCGCCATCCCCTACCGGGCCACCGCTGCGATCAACGTCGCGCCCGCCGGTGCTCCTGCGATCAACATCCAGGCCCAGTACCTGTTCGCCTATGTCTGGAACTCCAAGCTCGACAGGGGGTTCGCTGGCAACCACGTGCGGATCACGTCTCTGCCCGAAACCGCAGCGACTGTCTTGATTGTTGAGGCACGCACACACCGCAGCGAGCTGGACACCCTCGACAACTCCTTCCCCGATGCCGCCAACCTTAAAAACCGCTCCGTCAACCGCACCAAGGGCGACTGGCAGCGCTTCGCCAAGCGTCACGGCGGGAACAAGGGCGGGCACCTCGCCTTTGCCGACGGCCACGCCGCGTTCTACGACTTCGAATACGTCGCACGACCGGACATCGACTACATCAGCAAAATCAACGGCGGATACAACAAAAGCGACGTGATCTGGGCCCCCAAAGGCACAGCCAACTAAAGCGTTCTCGGCCTGTCCCAACCCGTCCGATGCCGACACAAAAACCACATGACACATCGCCACCTTCTTCTCACGTCCTTCATGGCTCTTCAGATGAACGCTCAGCCGGTGCTCGAGAAGATCGAGACGGTGGACGTGCCGGGGCACACGCAGGAGATCGTGCAGTACTGTGCTTCGGAGCGGTTGCTCTTGGCGACCAACACGCAGTGGAAGACGGTGGACCTGTACGCGGTGGAGTCTTTGGACCCGCCGGTGCTCTGGCCGATCGATCTGGACGAGGTGGAGGTGGACCCGCAGGGGTTCACGTTTGCGTATGAGCCGACGAGCGTGGCGGTGCATCCGACGCAGCCGATCGCGTTTGTGAGTGTGCTGGGTCGTGGGCCGACGCACCGGGGGACGGTGGTGGCGTTTGATCTGCGTCGCGGCGTGGACGTGCACGCCAAGCCGGTGCCAGAGGTGGAGGCATCGTCGCCTGCGGCGCGTGCGGGTCTGGTGGCGGGGGATCGTTTTGGTGGTCTTGTGATGTTGCAGGAAGTGGGCTTTCATCCGGACTCGCTGTCGGTGTCGCCGGATGGTCGGTGGCTGCTGGTGGCGTGTGAGGCCGAGGGCGACCCGGACTCGCCGGGGTCGGTGTGGGCGGTGGACTTGGAAGGGTTGACGGCCGATCGCCGGGCGCGTGAGGGCGCGTTGCCATCGTTTGAGTTGGAGGGGTTGTCGAAGCTGCTGCGTCGTCCCGCGGGAGATCTGGAGCCGGAGTACGTGGCATTTGACCCGCAGAGCCGGTTTGCGGTGGTGACGTTGCAGGAGAACGATGCGTTTGTGACGGTGGACCTCCAGAGCGGTTCGAGGCCGAGGTTGTCGGCGGTGACAACGGTGAGTTTCGAGGGCGAGCCGGACGGCATTGATGTGATGGATGGCGTGGCGGGCCCGGAGGGTCGGGTGGGTTGTCTGGTCGCTGTTGCGGAGGAGGGGAAGTTCAACAAGTTTGGCCAGACGACGGGGAACCTGGTGAGTTTTTGGTGGGTGGACCCGTTGGCGTTGGACAAGCCGGCGGTGCGGTTGGGCGGCGTGGATGTCCGTCCGCTGCTGGATTCGTCGGAGCCGACGCGTCGCCGTGACCCCGAGACGATCAAGCTGGTTCGGCTGGGCGGTCGTGTGCTCGCGCTGGTGGCGATCGAGCGTGGCGATCAAGTGATGCTGCTGGACGTGAGCGACGCGTCGCAGCCCGTGCTGCTGGCGAAACCCAAGGCGGGCGATCGTCCCGAGGGCATGACGCTGGTGCGTTCGCAAGACGGCCAGAGCGTGATCGTGATCACGGGGGACGAGGGGGCGTGGGGCCCGGGGACGCTCACGTTTCTGCGGTTGTCGTCGGGGCGATGAGGGATGTGTTGGATCAGTTGAAGATGTCGGCGGTGCGTCTGGTGATGTGCGTGGCCACGTCGGGGCTGAGTCGGCCGGCCATGCTGGAGCGTTCACCGGTGGGCACAAGCCACATGGCCTTGCCGCCTTCTGCGTCGGCGAGTTGTTGATACGCGAAGACTTCGCGCAGGTCGTACCGGCCGGTGTCGGGCAACGGCAAGACCTCGGCGATGTGGGTCACGAGGCGTCGCCCACCGATCTGCCGGTTCATCTGCACAACGATGTCGATGGCGGAGCTGATCTGGCTGCGCAGTGCGGTGAGCGGGAGCTCGACTTCGCTCATGAGGGCGAGTGTTTCGAGCCGGTTGAGCGCATCATGCGGCGAGTTGGCGTGGAGGGTGCCCATCGAGCCGCCGTGGCCGGAGGTCATTGCTTGGATCATCTCAAGCGCTTCGCCGCCGCGGACCTCGCCGATGATGATGCGGTCGGGACGGAGCCGCAGCGACGACCGGAAGAGCTCACGGATACCCACCGCGCCTCTGCCGAAGCGGTCTGGGGGTTTGGTTTCGAGTGAGACGACGTGCTCTTGCTGGATCTGGAGCTCTGCGGAGTCTTCGATGACGACGAGGCGCTGGTCGTGCGGGATGAGCGCCGACAGCGCGTTGAGAAGCGAGGTCTTGCCCGAACTGGTGCCGCCCGAGACGAGGATGTTGCGTTCGGCGAGGACGGCGATGTGGAGGTATTCGCGTGCCTCGGGCGTGATGCTGCCTAGCTCCATGAGCCAGTCGAGGTCGAGCATCTGCTTGCTGAACTTGCGGATGCTGACGACGGTGCCGTGGCGTGCACAGGGCGACTTGGCAACGTGGACGCGCGAGCCGTCGGGCAGTCGCGCATCGACCAGGGTGGCATCATCGGTGAGCGACTTGCCGGTGTATTGCAGGATGTTGTTGATGGCAGAAGCGTAGGTGTCTGCGTCGGCGAAGCGTGCCGCAGTTTTCTCGAGCTTGCCGTGACGTTCGATGTAGACCTCGTCGTGCCCATTGATCATGACCTCGGCGACGGCTTCATCAGCGAGGTACTGGCGGATGGGCGCGAGGTAGTGGTCGATGGTGCGGGTGAAGATCGTTTGAGCAGACATCGCTTGATTGTAGTGCGTTGGTATGGATACGAACCGCGTGACTTCATGAGAGAGTTAGTATCTGCAGCGATGGACCCATGGACAGTTGTTTTCGTGTTGTGCACGCTTGCGGTCAGCAGCGTGATTCAATCGGCGGTGGGGTTTGGGTTTGGCCTGCTTTCGATCCCTTTGCTGGTGTTGTTCGGGGTGGCATTGCCGGAGGCGATCGCGGTGGTCTCGTCGGCAACGCTGGTGCAGATCGTGCTTGGGATCCGTTCGCTGCGT
>DAIOEG010000180.1:4935-5848 GCA_036746415.1 Phycisphaera sp.
GGAGGTGCGGTCGCAGGCGGGGCCGATTGTGTTCAGCGTGGTGTTGTTGCTGCTGGGCGTGTGGTCGCTTTGGACCCTGAGTAGGGTGGACCCTGCTGCGGTGCGAGGGTTGGTGGGGGCGACGCTGCTGTTGGGGCTGGTGACGCTGTGGGTTGTCCGGCCGGCGCCGCGTGAGCGGATCCGTCGGGGATGGGCGTATCTGGCGTACGGGGCAACGGGGTATCTATCGGGGCTTGCGGGGATGGGGGGGCCGCCCGTGGTCGTTTGGACGATGGCGCACGACTGGCCGACGACGCGGACACGGCTGGTGCTCTGGACCAGTTTTGTGGTGCTGGTGCCTGTGCAGTTGGTGGTGCTGTTTGTCACGTTTGGCAAGCCGGCGCTGTGGGCGGCCCTGCTGGGTCTGTTGCTGTTCCCGGGGGTGTACGCGGGGACGTGGGTGGGGCTGTGGCTCGGAGCACGGATGAGCCGTGGGGCGCTGCGGGTGGCGACGCACGCGATGCTGGTGATGCTCGCGCTGGTGTCGCTGTGGGGTTGGTGGCGGGGCGGGTAGGTTGTCGGGCCTGTGTTTTCTCATGGAGATGCAAACAACAACGCCGCGACGTGGGGTGGCGTCGCGGCGTTGGGCTTGGTGCGATTCACGGGTACGGGTGGATGCGGGTCAGTCCCGGGGTGTGCCGTAGACGAAGCTATTGCCTGCGAAGCCCAGGTAGACCTTGCCGAAGATGTCTGGGTCACCATTGATGCATGTGACCCGGTCGAAAAGCCCCAGCGGGTAGTCGATGAGGAACTCCCACGTGTCGCCTTGATCGGTGGAGCGATAGACGCCCCACTGGTCGTTGAGTTGTGCGTAGGTGTAGAGGGTGGGGTAGCCGTTGCTGGCCTTGGCTTTGCCGAAGCCGATGACCCAGCA
>DAIOEG010000181.1:0-5845 GCA_036746415.1 Phycisphaera sp.
CTGCTCGATGTTGCGGGGCTTATTAAAAGCGCGGTCGACTTCCTGCTTGGTGATGGCGTTGAAGACGACGCGCTTGGCGCTCGTCACGGGCACGCCCAGGGCCTCGGCCAGGTGCCAGGCGATCGCCTCGCCCTCGCGGTCCAGGTCGGTTGCGAACCAGATGTCCTCGGCGATCTTCGCGGCTTTGCGGAGACTGCTGACGGTGTCCTTCTTATCGGGCATGACCTCGTAGGAGGGCTCGAAGTCGTGGGCAAGGTCCACGCCGGGGACGGGGTGGTCGGCCCGCTTGCTGCCTTTGGGGGCGCTTTTGGGCAAGTCGCGGACGTGGCCGACCGACGCCATGACGAAATAGTCGGGGCCGAGGTACTTGTTGATGGTCTTGGCTTTGGTGGGCGACTCGACGATGACCAGGTGCTTGCCGGCTGCGCCGCTGGGGTCGATTGTTTTGTAGGCACGCCTTGGCGCGGAGGATCTGCCCTTGCCGGCGGCCTTGAGAGCCGCGTTGCCGGCAGCGGCTTTGGGGGTCGCGGTGCGCCTGGTTGTTGCCTTTTTCTTCGCCATGATTGCTCGTTTGGGCCTGTCGATGGGCGCGAGCGGAGGGCTTGGGGCCCTGTGCCCGTGGATGCACCCGCTGGTCGGTTCATCGCCTTGCCCGGGCCTGAAACTTGAGCCGTAATGTTGGCGGTTGTCAAGCGTGCGGCGAGAAATGTTTACGCTGCGCGGGACGTGTGCGTTGTTGGAACGGGTGGATCGGCCATGAGATAGTCGGCGGGAATTGGTGTTTTTCCTGTGGGTCGGCGGGGCGCGGCTGGGTACGATGCGGGACGGCGTTGTAGGGGCTTGAACGATTGTTTCCACAGGCAAGAGGCCGAGCGATGAAGGCGCTATTGATCGTGATCGTGGTCGTGTC
Source organism: Phycisphaera sp. (assembly GCA_036746415.1). GTDB lineage: Bacteria > Planctomycetota > Phycisphaerae > Phycisphaerales > Phycisphaeraceae > DAIOEG01. The sequence goes on from DAIOEG010000181.1 coordinate 911, forward strand.
GCTGGGTGTGTACGCGGTGTATCACTTCGGGATGGCGGGGTTTGACCCGGTGAAGCAGGCGACGGACTTTCGCGCGGCCGTGGTGCCGGGGACGGCGTGGCAGGACGTGGTGAAGCTCGCCCCGCCCACCGAGTGGAGCCGGACGTTTATCGGCGACGACGGCGGGCCTGCCAAGTCGCCGGGTGCCAAGTACCGCGAGGCCGACTTTGCGTCACTGATGCAGGGGGCGAGTGCGCCGGCTGGATTTGTGCTCGCCTACACGTTCACCGCCGAACACGTCTACGACGTCTACTTCGACGAGCAGGGCAAGGTGTCCAGCGTCGAAGAGCCCATGACATTCAACAAGCTCGTCGGCGGACAGTAGATTTTTGCCGCAGATGGACGCGGATGGACGCAGAAAGAAGTAGACCAGGGCGTGTCCGATGCGTCTTTTTTCATTTCTGTTTGTCTTGTGTCTTCATCTGCGTGCATCCGCGTCCATCTGCGACTAAATCTATCCCAGTGTTCACCGCACCGCTTCAAGCTTGATGATCCGTCCGCCGAGGGTCCACTCGACGACGTAGACATCGCCCGAGGGGGAGCACGCGATGCCGTGCGGGCTGCTGAACACGCCGGGCTTGATCCGGCCCGTTCCCGCGAGGTCAGGCCAGCCGTTCGCCGACATCTCGGAAGGCCAGATCCAGCCCTTCTGCTGCTCCCAACCCTTGGGCGGCACAAGCTCCGGGCTCGCGCCCAGCTCGGCCAGCACGCGCAGCTCGTGGTCCAGCACCTTGATTGCGCCGAAGAGTTCGACGACGAAGACGTGCTCGCCATGGAACGCGAACGAGCAGGGGCTGTGGCAGGCCGAGACGCTCTCGCGCAGCACCTGGCCGTTGCCATCGAGCACGAGCACGCGGTGGTGCCCACGGTCGGTGAGCCAGAGCTCGCCGCGCGGCGAGAAGCGGATGCCGTGCGGCTGGTCCAGCCGGCCGATCGCGCCCAGCGCATCAAATGATTTCAGGTAACGCCCGCCGGCGTCGTAGAGGTGCAGCGCCGACCCGCCATAGCCGTCGGCAACCCACACCTCGCCGGTCATCGGGTTCTGCTCGGCCCAGGTCGGCTTGAACCGGCCGGCGGGCCGGGCATCGACGGGCGGCGGCGCGATGCGTTGCAGTGTGGTCCCGTCGACCGCGACCTTGACCACTTCGCACGACTCTTCATCGGTGAGCCAGAACGCCTCGATGCCGCCGTGCATCGTGAGCGTCATGCCGTGCGCGCCGATGAAGCGGTCGCCCAAGCCGTGCGAGTACGAGCCGTCTTGGTGGAAGATCAGAATGGCCGGCACTGTCTGTGCGAACACCGCGACACGACCATCCGACAGCACCTCGACGCCGTGCGTCCTTCCACGCCACCGCGCTGCCGGCGAGTCGGGCACCCGTGCCCAGTGCTCGTGCCAGTGATATGTGAACGCGCCGCTGCCGATCTTCATCGCAAGCTCCTGCGGTGGTGTCGGCATCGTATTAAGTCATGCGGGGCAACGTCATTCGGACGAAGTGCAGACGGCGAAGCTCACGGGCTGGGCAGCAAAATCGTCTCGCCGCTCGTGATCGCTCGTCGGCCGGTCAGCACATCGCGGATGACGCCGGCGACCACGGCGGGGTCCAGCGCCTTGCTTGCCGGGATGATCTTCTCGGGGAAGTTCGCACGCAGCATCGGCGTCTCGATCGCCCCGGGCGCGACCGCCGCCGCGATGATGTTCAGCCGTGCCCCCTCGTCGGCGGTGGCCTTGGTGAAGAGGTTCACGCCGGCCTTCGCGGCTGCGTAGATGTTGAAGCCCTTGAACGGGTCGATGCTCGCCATCGACGAGACGTTCACCACCGCCCCGCTCTTCTGGGCCCGGAACGTCGGCCAGACCGCCTTGGTCATATAGATCACCGACTTCAGGTTCACCGCGAGTGTTCGGTCCAGCACCGCCGCGTCGATCCGCTCGATCGGTTGCAGCGGCGCATCGCCCGCACAGTTGGCCACCGCGTCGATCCTGCCGAACCGCTCGAGCGTCTGCTTGACCACCGACGCCACCGCCGACTCGTCCGCCACATCTGCGGGGCACACGAGCGTGGTCGCCGCGTCGCCGACCTCTTCACGGATCATCGCCGCGGTCTCTTCCAGCTTGTTCAGCGTCCGCGCCACCAGCACGACCGCGTAGCCGTACTCGGCAAGCAGGATCGCCGTGTCCCGTCCCACGCCCGAGCCAGCCCCGGTCACGATCGCCACTTGTACGCCTTGTGCAACATCTGTCATGAGATCCGTCCTTCTCAAAGTCACTGCGATCGATCCAAGCCATACAGCCGGCTCCGCATCGCCAAGTTCAGATGCAGACTGTAGCCCCCAGATCGGGCGTGATCCGCGTCACCGCAACAAACAGACCTTCTTGCATCGCATCGGAAAGCCGCCCCTTGACTTGATATGCAAATCATGCATACTGTTGCACTCGGAGGTCCGTCGTGTCCACTCTTGAAGCCATCGCAAAACGTGTGGGTGTCTCGACAGCGACGGTGTCGCGGTCGCTCAGTGGTTCGCGTCAAATCAGCTTGCAGGTGCGTGAAATGGTGCTGGCCGAGGCGCAGCGGCAGGGCTACGTGCAGGCTCGCAAGGTCGAGCCCGTCCGGCCTTCGTCGGTTGGGATCGCGTATGCAAATCGTGCAAGCGGCCCAAGGTTCGGCGGGTACGACGCGGAGGTCTGGGCGGGGGTGGCCCGGGCGTGTGCATCCTGCGGGGTGTCGGTGCAACTGGTGGAGCTGGACTGGCGTCGTCCCGGCGAGGACTGGGCGGACTGGGCGCGTCGCATCGGCGTGGGCGTGCTAGTGATGCGTGTCGACGCCGACACGCATGAGCTGGCTGAGCCGATCGCCGCCGCCGGTGTCCCCGTCGTCGTCGTGGCTGACCGTTACGAGCACGCCCAGATCGCGTTCACGTACTGCGACTCGGGGGCCGCGACCCGCCAAGCCATCGACCACCTCATGAGTCTTGGCCACCGTCGGATCGGGCTGGCGCACAACCCCGTGCTCGACGCCGACCACGCCGACCGCATCGATGCGTATCAAGCCGCCCTCCGCGCCGCTGGCATCGCGGATGACCCCACGCTCATCATCCAAGCTCCAGCCGACCTCGAAGGCGGGGCCGCTGCGCTCACGCGGTTCCTCTGCATGCCCGAGCCGCCGACGGCCGTGTTCTTCTGCGACCCGCCCATGACCGTCGGCGCGCTCCGCCGCGCGCTCGAGCTGTCGTTGAAGGTTCCCGATGACCTCTCAATCGTTGGCGTGGATGACGAGCGTCTGCGTCGATTGACTTACCCGGCCTACACCGCCGTGTGCCAAGACGCCGCGGAGCTCGCGTTTCAAGCCGGCCGGTGGGCCGTGCAAAAGCTCACCGACACACGTCAGTCGCCCCTTCAATTGCGTCAACAAGCGTTCCTCGAAATCAACCAGACCACCGCCCCGCCGCCCGCCACGCCAACGCGTATGACTCCCGCGGGGCAACGTCTTTGACAGCAACCACGTGCTCACTCGATTCTTCATTGTTACTGCAGCGTCTCACTGGTTCATCGGTTCTGAACCGAGCACCTCACGTCACCTGTTGCGACTCACGCACTCCGCACGCATTCAAACGCAAAGGCCCGCCATGACACCGCAACGCCCCCGTCGTCGCCACGTCGGCTTCACGCTCATCGAGCTGCTTGTAGTCATCTCCATCATCGCTCTGCTCATCGGCCTGCTGCTGCCCGCGCTTGGCGCAGCCCGCGCCGTGGCGCAGCAGGTCAAGTGCCTCTCAAACCTCAAGCAGCAGGGCGTCGCGCTCACGACGTACACGTCGGACTACCGCGACCACTTGCCGCTGGCCAAGGTGTTCTCGTGGGAGTTCAGCGGCGAGTGGGCCGGCATGCCGTTCATGCAGGACGTGCTCGTGCCCTACATCGGCGGCAACGCCAGCATCGCCGGCCAGTTCTCGCCGGTCTTCCGATGCCCCTCTGTCGAGGCCGGCCAGGGCGAGGACTTCCTCCGCGCCCCCAACCAGAACCACTACCGCTACAACACGCAGGAAGCCATCGACTTCGCCTCCCTCACCACCGCCCAGCGCAGGTCTACACGCCTCACGCAAGTCCAGGCGCCGACACAAGCCCGCGTCATGTACGACGTCGCCTTCGCCGACTGGACCAACGACCCGACCCGCTTCCCCCACAACCGCAGCGGCGGTGGCATCTGCGTCCTGCACCTCGACGGACACGCTGAGACCATGACCGTCGAGACCTACGCGACACTCAGCCCGTTCCCCGGCGCCGAACAATTCAACCCCTTCATCACGGAGGGCTGGTGAACCACCTCACGCCCCAATCTCCAAACGCCCTTGTGCACAAGCGATTTCGGTTGGCAGGATGCCTGCTGGCGTTCTGTGTGCAACTTTCGCAAGCCACGGCACAACAGGCCCCGGCAGGTCACGTGCCGATGCACGCGACGCTGACGCAGCCGCTGCGCGCGATCAACCTGGGCAACTGGTTCCTGCTCGAGCCGTGGATGCTGGGGCTGTACGACACCCGCCTGCCCGACCAGCACTCGATCGTGACGGTGTTGAAGCAGCGCTTCGGGGCCGAGCGTGCGCAGGAGCTGCTCGACGCGTATCGGCAGAATTGGCTGACGCTGGACGATCTGCAAGCGGCGCGGTCGCTTGGGTTTGATGCGGTGCGGCTGCCGTTTCATTACACGCTGCTGGAGTCGCCGGACGAGCCGATGACGCTGCGCGCGGACGCGTGGCGTTGGTTGGATCACGCGGTGGCGCTGTGCAAGCAGGCCGACATGCGGGTCATCCTCGACCTGCACGGCGCGCCGGGCGGCCAGTCCAAGGACATGCCCTCGGGCCGTGTCGGTCAGAACAAGCTCTGGAGCGACCCGGCTGCGCAGG
>DAIOEG010000182.1:0-5822 GCA_036746415.1 Phycisphaera sp.
CGAGACGCAATCGAAGATCAACCGCTCCCTCGCCGCCGCCGAGTCCGGCCTGGATATGGCGATGTTTCGCGCTGCGCAGATCACACGCGGCTTTGGCGAGGTCGATGACGACGACTACTTCCCCGGCATCTTCACCACGGTGGGACTGATCAGCAACGAGTCGGCTTACCAGTTCTGGTTCGTCGGCGACGAGGACGCGGGCACACCTGCCATGGTCGAGGCCATCGAAGATTCGTTCATTGATGAGGGGTACGACGTGGCCCGGATCAACGAGCGCACCATCACGGGTGTGGGTGATGTCTTCGACATCAAGGTCGGGCCCATCTCGCTCGGCGGCCGTCAGCCGAGCTTCACGATCACCTACAAGATCCACCCCTTCGAAGACCTGACGGAGTACGACAAGCCGTTGTACGCGCAGCCGCCCTACGACGGCTCGATGCCGCAGACCGGGATCGACTGGGCCGTGGACAGCACCACCCCGCTCGACGGGCGGTTCGTCCGCGTCATCGTGCAGGGCTACGACGACGGCCAGGGCGGCTCCGATGCCGACGGCATGCGCCGCGGACCCGACCACGCACAGATCCGACGCACCATCCAGATGGACTTCATGCTCGACAAGAAGATCCCCTTCGCGCTGCTCTCACGCAGCCGGATCATGATCGGCCGCAACGTCATCATCGACGGGCCGGTCGGCTCACGCTTCAACGAGCCGCAGGTTGACAACGGCCACCCCATCACCGTGCTCAGTGACTTCCGGTCGCTTGAACCAGAACTCGACGACAAGCTCGACGGCTTCAAGGGCTGGCTCATCACCCACGACCGCAACAACGACAACCGCATCGACCTGAGCAGCACAGAGATCAACGAACCCACGCCCCTTGGCGATATCGAGACCCTGCGCGAGCTCGACCACGACGGCGACGGCTTCCTCACCGACTTCGACTACTTCCTCGCCCAGTACGACGCCAACGACGACGGCAAGGTCAGCAAAAGCGAGTTCGGCGTCACCAACGACAACGATACGCGTGGCCAGCTCTTCTCGCTGCTCAACCAGCACTCACCGCTCTATGAGTTCAACAACGCTGCCGGCAACACGGGCAACGAGTTCCTCGACGCGGAGGACTTCTACGCCAAGATCCGCGGCTCGGTCTCGATCCTCTCCAGCAAGGAAGACTGGGAGAACGGAGCCGCGTCCGGCGGCAGCTATAAGGACTACATGGAAGGCACGATCGTGCCCGACTACGGCAAGCAGGCCTTCAATACCGGTAGCGCAGGCGACCTCTACGAGTTCGAGCCCAGCGACTTCAACGTCGTGCCCATGCTTGACGAGGACGACATCGACAGCGGTTCGCTCGCTGCGCGGAGCATCTACCAGCTGCAGGGCCTGACCCCCGGCGTCGCCGGCACGGGCAGCTCAAGCGTGGATGGCCTGACGGCGACGTACACCCCCGCGCCTGTGCCTGCCTCCATCAACGACGCGGCCTACGCCAGTCAGCTCGAAGCAGTGCCCTACGGCGCTCGCTACCCCTACGAGTACTACGCACGCCCCGTGTTCGAGAACATGCACTTCACCAATGCCGTGATCCCCAAGGGGACCAACGCGCTGTTCATCAACTGCACGTTCAAAGGCACCACCTTCGTGGAGATCGAGACTGAGAACAGCGACGAGACCTACAACTACATCGGTATGCAGAACGTCGATGGCACGTTCAAGCACCCCGACAAGAAAGTCACCATCGACGGTGTCGAGCTCGGCGGAGACTACGACATTGACGGCTATGAGAACTCGCTGGGCACCAAGCGGGTCGGAAATAACCTGCGGTTCCACGACTGCACCATCGTCGGCCGGATCATCAGCGGCGAGTTGGATGGGTCATCCAGCACGAGTCTGCAGCCGCTCACGTACACCCACGTCCGCAACAAGATCGCTTTCACCGGGAGCACGCAGTTCACACTGGATGACCCCGACTCACCTTTGACCAGCGACGAGAAAAAGATGTACCAGCGGTCGATGCTGATGCTGCCGCACGTGTCGGTCGAGATCGGCTACTTCGGCGACGCGGACGTCAGCGACCAGGGCCGGATCGAGCTGTCGGGCGTCATCGTTGCCGGCCTGATCGACATCCGCGGCGACGCAGACATCCGTGGCACCGTGCTGACCACATTCGGCCCGCGCAGCTACGACGATGACGGCAACCTTTCACCAGTGGCGCCGGTGATCGGTGCGACCTCGGCACAGTTCAACACGACGCTGGGCTACTTCGGTAAGGACGCGGGCGACCTCGAGGCCGAGCTCCCGACCACCGGTTCGATGGGCCGGGTCCGCTTGAAGTACGACGAGTCCATCCCGCTGCCCGACGGCATCAACGGCCCGCTCACGTTCCGCAGCATCCCGAGCACCTACGCGGAGGGCGTCCGATGAACCACGCAACACCCAGGCACATGACGGCCCTGCGACGCCGGGCCCGACGCGCGGGCCTGTCGCTGATCGAAATGCTCGTGGCACTCTCGATCACCTCGATGCTGCTGACCGCAACGATGGTCGCATTGGACGCGAGCTTCTACGCCTACGCATCCGCGGCAGAGTCGGCAACGACGCAGACCACCACACGCATGGTGCTGCAACGTGTCCTGATGCTGACACGCACGGGCCTCGCGCAGGGGCCGATGACGCAGTCGGAAGCAAACGACCTCATGAGTAAGTTCGACTTCCTCGAGGACCCCGACTTCCCCAACGCGGCGGCGAACGGCGACATCACCAGCTCATGGATGGTGCTCAGCCGGCCCGAGGGCGCGGTGCTGCTCAACTACGACGCGACGACGCAGATGCTCGAGATCATCGAGAACCCCTACGACACGGACTGGCGCAAGCTGCCGCTCCTGGGCGGGGTGACCTCGTGTGAGTTCACGCTCAAGCGTCGGCGTGGCCCGGACACGGACTACGTGTGGGTGCTCGAGCGCGGTACGATCGACATCACGGTCGAGCCGGATATCGACGCGACCCTCAAGACCGAGGCCGGCAGCGGCCAGGCCATCCGCTTCATTACATCGACGGCCCCGCGACGCTTGCAGTGATTCAGCTTCGGCCGAACTGACGCGCAAGATCTTTGATCGACAGCCGCAGCGTGGTCGGCCTGCCGTGGGGGCAGTTGCTGGAGCGTTCGATCTGGTCGCGCTTTGCGAGCAGCGCGTTGAGTTCTTCGTTGCTCATGCGGTCGCCGGCTTTCACGGCGGCCTTGCAGCTCATCATGTCGAGCACCTTGTGCAGCGCGGCCTCGGTGGCGGTGTGGCTGTCGATGGGCAGTTGGCCGTTGTCGGCGGCGTCGAGCAGCTCGTTCATGAACCCGGCGGGGTCCACGCCCCGATCGAACAACAGCGAGGGGAACGCGTGGATGCCGAGCGTGCGCGGGCCCATCGGCTCGGCCTCGATGCCGACGCTCGTGAGAAGCGGTTGCAGCTCGGCGAGCAGCGCGAGGCGCTTGATGTCCGCGCCGAGTGTCACGGGCATGAGCAGGCGCTGGCTCTCAAGTGGCTGGCCGGTGTCGAGGATGCGGTGCCGCAGCTCTTCAAACATGATGCGCTCGTGGAGCGCGTGCTGATCGACGATGAGCAGGCCGTCGGCATCCTGCGTGACGACGTAGCTGTCGTGGACCTGCAGGATCGGCGTGGGCGTGGCGACGACGGCGGGCGGGGGAGCGGCGGTGGGGCCAGCGGTGTTGGAGAGGTCGGCCATCTCGCGCTTGACTTGTTCGTAGACGAACCCTTTTTGCCGTGGGTCCATGCGGCGGAAGTAGTCGACGAAGTCTTTGGCGAGGGGGGGCGAAGTGGGAGTGGTGACAGTAGTGAACGGAGCACCAGACGCTTCGCTGCGCTCAGCGTCGGCGTGGTTTGGTGTTTGCAAGAAGCTGCCGAAGGATTGGGGGAGTTGTGCGGTGGGGGTGAGGTCGTTGCCCAGGAGTGTTCGGCGGAGGGTGGAGAGGACCAGGCCGTGGACACGGGTGGGTTCACGGAAGCGGACCTCGGCCTTGGTGGGGTGCACGTTGACATCGACCAGGTGCGGGTCAAGCGTCAGGTGCACAACGGCGATGGGTTGGCGATCGGGGGGGATGAGGCCGCGGTAGGCCTCTTTGACGGCGTGCTGGAGGTTGCGGTCTTTGACGGGTCGGCCGTTGACGCAGAGGTAGAGGAACTTGGCGGTGGCGCGTGCGAGCGAGGGCTGACCCAGGAGCGCCCAGACGTGCGCGGGGGCTGCGTCGTGTTGTGGGTTGAGTGCATCGTGGTGTTCGGCTTCGAGGAGTCCTTCTTCGAGTTCTCGCCCGAGCAGGTCGATGCAGCGTTGCCGTCGGTCTTGTTGCGTGGGCAGTTCGAGTGACTTTCGCCCGTTGTGCGTGAGGGTGAAGCCCACGTGGGGGTGCGTGATGGCGGCGCGGGTGAGGGTGTCGGAGATGTGGCCGACTTCCGTGCCCGGCGATCGGAGGAACTTGCGTCGTGCGGGGGTGTTGAAGAAGAGGTCGCGGACCTCGATGACGGTGCCCGGAGGCATGCCGACGGGGCCGGGGGTGGTGAGTTGGTCGCCGGCCTGTTCGATGGCGCAGCCGGCGGGCTCGGTGTTGCCGTCGGGCGTGGTGTGTCGGCTGCTCAAGCGCAGGCGCGAGACGGAGGCGATGGAGGCGAGCGCTTCGCCGCGGAATCCCAGCGTGCGGATGCAGGCGAGGTCGTCGGCGGTCTGGAGCTTGCTGGTGGCGTGTGCGGCGAGGGCGAGGGGCAGCTCGTGCGCGGGGATGCCCAGGCCGTCGTCGCGGATGCGGATGAGGGTGGCCCCGCCGTCTTCGACCTCGACGTGGATGTGCGATGCGTTGGCGTCGACGCTGTTCTCGACGAGCTCTTTGACGACCGAGGCGGGCCGTTCGATGACCTCGCCGGCGGCGATCTGGTTGACCAGGTGTGTGGGGAGTTGTCGGATCGGCATCGAGGTTATCTTACGCGACCGATCTCATGGAGAGTCCGATGTTTCGACCCGGTATTCGTGTTGTTTTTCAAGGTGATTCGATCACGGACGCGTCCCGAGACCGCAGTGCTGAAGACCGTGTGAACGATCCGGTTGCGCTTGGCAGGGGGTATGCAAACGACGCGGCGGCGGAGGTGCTGCTGTACACGCGGGGTGAGGCGACGGTGCTGAACCGTGGCATCTCCGGCAACAAGGTCTACGAGCTTGCAGACCGTTGGGACCGTGATGCGATTGCGCTCAAGCCCGACGTGCTGAGCATCTTGATCGGCGTCAATGACTATTGGCACAGCGTGGATTTTGGTTACGCGGGGACGGCGAGGAAGTACCGCGAGGATTACGACGCGTTGCTTTCTAGGACGCGTGCGGCGTTGCCTGCGACTCGGCTGGTGGTGTGCGAGCCGTTCATGGTGCCCTGTCAGGTTGTCAATGAGCGATGGGTCGCGGAGTTCCCGGAGTATCAACAGGTTGCGCGGGAGCTGGCCGAGAAGCACGGCACGACGTGGGTCGGGTTTCAAGGCGTGTTCAATACCGCGATGCGGGACGGCTTTTCGCCGCAGTCGCTGGCGGAGGACGGGGTGCACCCGACTCTGGCGGGGCACTTGCTGATGGCCCGGGCGTGGTGGTCGGCGCTGGCGTGAGCGCGCTTTGCCGTATGCTCGGGTCGTGGCGCAGACGTTGACCCAGATCAAGCAGGTGTTGGAAGCGCATGGCCTGCGGCCCAAGCACCGGTACGGGCAGAACTTTCTGCACGACGGCAACCAGATGGCTCGGATCGTGTCGGCAGCCGAGCTTGCGGCGGGCGATTTCGTGGTGG
>DAIOEG010000183.1:0-1751 GCA_036746415.1 Phycisphaera sp.
ACTCCAGACCGACGTGCTCCCCACGCACGCCAATGGCAGACCCACACCGTTCATCGACCAACTCGCCCCCGACATGAATCCCCCCACCAGAATTTCCAGCTCTCTTGATGACACCAGCCACATCACCGCCCGCGCCCCCGCGCAACACACCCTGAAATACTTAAGCCCCCACAACAGCACCGCCGTTACAACCCCAACAACCCGCCCTTCGCAACCACCCAACGCTCCAACGCCTCGATGATCTGCGTGTTGGCTTCAGGGAACGACAGTTCACGCAGCGTCTCCACCGACACCCAGCGCACCTCCGCGACCTCGATCGCCCTCGGCTCGCCACCGAACTCCGCCCCCGACCACGCGCACACATACGCGTGCAGCTCCACCCGGCCGTGCCCGTACACGTGCCCCACCTTCGTCAGAAGCTCGCACACCTCGACTCGCACACCGACTTCCTCCAGAAGCTCACGGTGAAGCGCCGCTTCTAACGACTCGCCACGTTCGACCTTCCCGCCGGGGAACTCCCAGAACCCGCCGTACACCGTGCCCGCCTTGCGACGGCTGACAAGCACCCGCAAAGGCAAGCGTGACACATCCAACACGACGCCGACCGCAACCACCACCCCTTCCGGCTGATTTATGGCTCGCATCAATCCCTCCAGACCTCCCAAAATACCTGATACCGGGTCAACTGTCTCATCACGTAGGCAGCCGCGAGAAAACCCTAGATTGCCGCAATTCCCTCATAAAATCAATCATTCAAACATCTTATAAACTCAATAAAAAGCCACAGAGGATTCATTGACACCGCCAGCCGCGAGCCGATACGATATGAGACCACCCGGGAGCAGCACTAAAACTGAATGCCGTGGCGCGCCTCCGCCAACAGGATCGGAGCCCTGTGGCGGAGGTTTTTTTGCGCCCATCGGCGTAGCCACCCCCTCCAGACCTGATCTAAATCCAACTCACACGACAATTTATCCACGATCTTGGGCCGACTTTTCGGACTCGCAAATACCCTATCGCTTTCCTATCAGTTTTTTGATCGCAACACTTGACTTCGGTTTTTGTTTGGATACCCTACATACGCACAGGTACCAAACAAGGAGCCGAACATGCTGTCACTCAAGCGACTCGCCCGGCTGGTTGAACAATCGGACCACCAACGCCTTCTCTCCGAGCTGGCCGACCACGGCACGAGCACCCCTACTGAAGTCTGCCTCCGGCTGGCGGGTTCTCCGGCTGCCGCTATCGCCCTGTCACTCCGCCGCGTCCTCGAGCTGACATATGGCCCAACGCCATTCGTCGGCGACCTCGTCAGTGCCCTGCAAAAGTCTCAACAGCCAGATCCCGACGCCGATCGGGTCTCCGTTGGCCTGACGCGAGCCGCGCAGGCCTCCGCTTGGGGGCGACTCGCATCGACCCACTGGGTGCCCGCGGTCTCCCCTGATTGTGATCGGGAGCACCGCCAAGCCCTCGACGACCTCGCGGGCCTTCTGCACCCTGAGTCCGGGCTACTCATGGACCCCCGCCCCAGCCGAGCGGAGCGGGCCAACATGCTCGGTGCCACCGACCTCCTGCCGGACGACGCTTGGACTTACAACGCCTGGATCGCGTTCCTCCTGGCGGATGACGCCGCCGCCCGGAGCCACCCGGTCCTAGGCCGGCTGTGGACCACCCTCGCCGCCCAAGACTCCCCCCTGCCCGGCCAAGCCGAGCAACTCTGGTTGATGGCCCAGTGGGCCATCGAAGCCACC
>DAIOEG010000183.1:1761-5791 GCA_036746415.1 Phycisphaera sp.
CCTCCACCCTCAAAGCCGCCTAAAGCCAGGGGCTGGCAGCCCCCGGTGCCCCCGGTGCCCCCGGTGCCCCCGGCACCCCCGGCACCCTGCCATACTCCCCACGTGAACCTCCTCGCCCACCTCTACCTCGCAGACCCCGGCAAGCTCGCCGACGGTCTCACGCTCTTTGGCAACCTGTTACCCGATTTCTGGCGCGGTCCGCTGCCCGGCGACCTGCCCCCAGACCTCTGCGCCGCCGCAGACCGACACCGCAGGGTCGACCGCTTCACCGATCGACACCCGCGCTTCCTCGACACCGTCACACTGCTCCGGCCCGGCTGGGGCCGATTCGCCGCCGTCGCCGCCGATGTGTTCTACGACCACGCTCTTTCCCTCTGCTGGGCCGACTATCACCCCTTGCCCCGCGACCAGTTCATCGCGGAGGCCTACACCCGACTCGCGTCCACCTGGCCAACGCTACCCGAACCGCTGCGCACCACTGTCCAGCCCATCGGCGAGCTGATGCAGAAGGAAGACTGGCTCTCCCGGTACGCCACGCCCGCCGGCATCACGCAAACCTTTGAGCAGATGTCCCGCCGACTCAGCCGACGCTTTGACCGCCCCGTCGACCTCGCAGACCCCATGTCGGGCTTTGCCCCCCTCCAGCCCACTTTGCTCGAACAGTTTGACGCCTTTTTCCCCGACATCATCCAAGAAGTTCAATACAGCAACGAGTCAGCCAACTGAATCCCCTCCCACGCCGATGCTGAGCGAGTCCGCGAGCGAAGCGTCTGGCACCAGCGCCACAAGGCCCACGCTGCGGGTATCTTCCAAAGCCCACTCACGGAGGTTCTATGACATCGGTCCGCGTAATGATCTTCGCATGCTTCTTGCTGATGCTGGCTCCTTGGGGCGTGGCTCAGGATTCGGCAATGCCTTCGGAGTCTGGGATCCCGCTGGAGACCCCGGCTGAAGTCGCTCCGTATCGCATTGATGTCTTCTGGGAGAACGATGGCACGGTGCTCAAGCCGCAGTGGCAGTCAGACCGGCATTACACGAACGGCGTGGGCTTGGGCTTCACGCATCAGCCGCAGTGGGCGGACGACCTTGCTGCGGGTCTGGGCCTCTCGGCCGACGGGACCGCGGCGGGCTTCCTGCTGTCCCAGGAGATCTACACACCCAACGACATCATCGCCCCGGTCCCCGAGGTCGGAGACCGGCCCTACACCGGCTACCTCTACGGCGGCGTGTTCTGGCAACGCGAACGGGCCGACCAGCTCGACCACGTCCAGCTCAATCTGGGGGTCATCGGCGACTCCTCGCTCGCCGAGGAGACCCAGCTGGAAGTCCACCGCGTCTTCGAAGCCGACCGCCCCAACGGCTGGGACTACCAGCAACCCGACTACATCGCCGCCAACATCACGTACCGACGCACCGCGCGTTTCAACCTGCCCCCGCTCCCCGGCGGGGACCACGCGCCCTCGGCCCATTTGCTGCCTTACGGCGAGGTGAACGCCGGCACCGTGCACATCAATGCCGCATTGGGCGGCACCGTCCGGGTCGGCTGGAACCTGCCCGACGACTTCGGCCCCAGCCGACTCGACGCCCCCGGCTCCTTCACCGCATCCCCTCAACGCAGCACCCGCTGGAGCATCTACGGCTTCGGCCGTGGCGAGGCACGGTACGTCGCGTGGAACGCACTGGTCGAACGCGACATCGGCCGAGCCCCCGAGCCCGACATCACGCCTAAGGAATTCGTTGCCGAGGGGGAACTCGGCCTCGCGGTTGGCTACCGTTGGGACGCCACCGAGCTTGAGCTGGCTTACTCACAGGTGTTTCTCACCCACGAGTTCGAGGAGCAGAAGCAACAGAACGGCTTCGGCCGACTCGCCCTCAGTATCGTGTGCCCGTTCTGAGGGATGTCTTCCGATGCGCGGAATTACTTCCGTGTCGTCGGCGAGCAAACCCTTTTTACAGCAGCCCGCGATGCATCTCGGTGGGCAACCTGGCAACGACGAACGATGTCTTCACAAACCGGCGAATGTACTCGCCGGCTACACCGGGACATGATTCGAAGCGTTGCTCTAAGTCGCTCGAGCGCAACAAGAAAAAGAACCCCGCTGCCGCCGAAGCGACAACGGGGCGGAGGGGAGAAAGCATGGGAAAAGCTTGAAGCGATCAGCGCAAGAGCGACTGCACTATGTGTTTTTCGGGAATCAATGCGATCTCTATTGAAATATTACCTAGCTTGACAACTCCTGTCTGCTGTCTCTGCATCAGCGGACCGGTTTTCCACCATGACCCCGCGATGCATCTTCCACTCCTCGCGACTCCATGCACCCGCAACGACCACCGCATCGCATCGATGATGAGCGCGTGCGTTGCGACACGGGTCGCGGTGTGGATGCAGTCATGATGGGCCGGCGCAACGTTGCTGCTGCCACTGACGAGCAGGTGTGTTGGTTGCGCCACAGTTGATTGCGGTGTTCTGGATGTGGTGTGTCAATCGCTTGTGTTGAGCGGGTCGTGGGGCGGGTTTGGTGCAATGGGTCTTGCTTTGATAGGTTGAGGCGATGCAGACACGGATTGAGTTATTGGTGCGTGCGGACGACGTGGCGGGCGGCGAGAGCGCGAACCGTGCGGTGGCGCAGTGCGTCGAGTCGGGGCTTGTGCGGAATGTTTCGGTGATGGCGATCGGGTCGGCGTTGCGGGGTGCGGCGGAGCGTTTTGCCCGTCACGAGGGGATCGCGGTGGGGTTACATGTGGCGCTCAACAGCGAGTGGCATTGGCCGAGGTACCGCCCGGTGCTGCCGGCGGATCGGGTGCGTTCACTGGTGGGCGAGGACGGTTGTTTCCTGCGTGATCCGATGCGCCTTCAGGAGCGGGGCTTTGTGTTGAAGGAGGCGCTGGCGGAGGTGGAGGCGCAGCTGGTTCGGTTGCGTGAGGTGGGCTTTGAGCCGACGTATCTGGACGAGCACATGGGGGTGGGTTGGCTTGCGGGCCTGGGTGAGTTGTTGCAGGAGTTGGCGCGTCGCGAGGGGCTGGTGTACGCGGCGCGGGACGCTCGGCCCTTGCCGATCCTTCCGGTGTCTGACGGCCGGGGCGTGGACACGCTGGACCGCTGGGTGCGATCGATCGAATCGGTGCCGCGTGGTCGCTACGTGCTGGTGACGCATCCGCTGTTTGATGATGAGGAGTCGCGTGCGATTCATGGCGAGAACGTGGAGGCGGGTCGGATCGCGTCGGAGCGTGACAGGGACCGCCGGATGCTTCGTGACGCACGGCTGATCGCGGCGTGCAACCGGGCGGACGTTCGGCTGTGCCGTTACGGCGACGCGGGGCCGGGGTTTGAGTGGAAGGACTGAAATCACCGCGCCGATTCATCTGGGTGGTCCAGATGGCGATGGCGGACGTTGTCCTCACAGACATGCGAGTGAACTCGCCAGCCACACCGGGGAGTCATTCGACGCGGTGGTCTAGCATGGCGGGATGGGACCAGAGCATGAGGTGTCGGAAGCGTTGATGCGTGCGAGTGACGTGCTGGCGTCGCGGTTGTCAACGCTGAGGTTTGGTAGGCCGATCACGCATGTCTACAACCCGCTCGAATACGCCCGGCCAATGGTGGAGGCGTACGTCAGGCGGTACGGCACGGGTCGCAAGCGTGTCGTGTTTCTGGGCATGAACCCGGGGCCCTGGGGCATGGCGCAGACGGGCGTGCCGTTTGGCGAGGTCGGCGCGGTGCGTGGGTTTCTCAAGTTGTCGGCAGCGATTGGTTCGCCAGCACAGGATCGGCTGCACCCGCGCCGACCGATCGTGGGGCTGGCGTGCGGGCGGTCGGAGGTATCGGGGCAACGGCTGTGGGGCCTGATGGCGGACCGGTTCGGGTCGGCCGATGCGTTTTTTGCCGAGCACTACGTGGCGAACTACTGCCCGCTGGTGTTCATGGAAGCAAGCGGGAAGAACTTCACGCCCGACAAGCTGCCGACGGCGGAGCGCTGGCCGGTGGAGGAGGCGTGCGACCGGCACCTGTCATCACTGATGACGGCGATGC
>DAIOEG010000184.1:0-5787 GCA_036746415.1 Phycisphaera sp.
GCGCTCAAGTCATCACCATCGACGGCAGCGTCGAGATCACGCCCACCATCATCACCACACGCGGTCTCACCATCACTCGCCTCACACCTGAGCCCAAGCCCACCGCGCTTGAACCAGTGGTCGAAACCCAGAACTTCCTCGCGATGGACCCGCAGAAGCAGGGCGGCGCGAAGCTCGCCGACCTCATGGATGCCTTCAACGCGCTCAACGTCCCCTTTGAAGACCGCGTCAACATCCTGAAGGAACTACGCGAGCTGGGCCACCTCCACGCACAAGTGCACGAAGAATGATCTCCGCCACCACGAACAACCCGACCTCGCCCGCCGTTGCCGCCCTTGGCGCTGCTGCGCCCCGCGACTTCAAGCGCCCGCGAGGCCGTCGAGCAGCTCGTCGCCGCAGCGTTTGTCTCACCGTTGCTCGGCGAGTTGCGCGACCAGCCGTTCGACAGCGACTTGTTTGGTAGCGGCTTTGAGCACGACGCGTTCCGCCAGCAGATGGACACCATCATCGCGGACCGCATGGTCAAGTCTTCGCGCTGGCCGATCGTGGACACGATCACCCGAAGCATCGGCAAGGCCGCGTATCAACAGCAATCGGAGGCCGTCCGATGACCTTGACACGATCCATGCAACAGCAGATCGATGCACTCGAAGAGGTATTGCGTGCCTTGATTGATCGTCACGACCAGCTCGGCAAGCTGCTGGACCGCCAGCGTCAGGCGATGCGCCGCGGCGAGTCCGAGCAGATGACCGAGCTTTGCAAGCTGCAGAACGCACAGGTGCAAACGATCAGCGAGTTGGAGAAGCGTCGCCTCACGTTCGTCGCCGAGCTGACGATGGCGGCGCTGCCGGAGGCGAAGGAGCCGTTGAAGCTCCTGGAGCTTGCGGACCGTTTCCCCGAGCCGGCGCGTGGGCGGTTGCTCGTGCTGCGTCAGCAGTTGCTGCAGCGGATGGAAGACGTGCAGCACAAGTGCGGCGTGGCGCGTCGCGCTGCGGACGCGTTGTCACGGCACGTCATTGGCCTTGTAAGAGCGATCGCCACCGTCTCCCAAGGCGGCGCGGCGTACACGCTTGCAGGCCGGGTGAATGACAAACCCGCTCGCATGAGCACGTTGAACCTCGTGGCGTAAGCAAGCTTTGACTCAACACGGCTTGTCGCCGTGACACGACCTTGAACCGCATCCCCTTATGGGCCTCACCGCATCCCTCCATATTGGCAAGTCAGGGCTCCTCGCCCAGCAGACCGGTATCCAGGTCACGGGTAACAACCTTGCCAATATCGCCACGCCCGGCTACAAGCGGCGGACGGTCGAGCTCACGCCGATCCGCGACCACGAGGTCGCTCGCGGCATCTACGTCGGCCGGGGCGTCGAAGTCGCTGCCATCACGCGTGAAGTCAACGAAGCGCTTGAAGCACGCATCCGCACATCCATCACCGATGAGAACGGCTCCGCCGCGTCGCAAGACCTGCTCGGCCGGATCGAAGCGATCCAGAACGAACTCTCCGACGTCGACCTCACCACACGCCTCAACACGTACTTCAATGCCTGGTCGCAGCTCGCCACCAACCCGCAGGACGTCTCCCTTCGCACGCTCGTCACGCAGGAAGCCAACAACCTCGCCTCATTCATCAAAGACACGCGACGCAGCTACGGCGAACTCGAAAAGCAGATCGACGGGCAACTCGGCGTCAGCGTCCGCGATGCCGATGAGATCCTGACACGCATCGAACAGCTCAACGGTGAGATCACCCTTGCAGAAAAGGGCAACGGCGAATCGGGCGGACTGCGCGACCGCCGAGATGCGCTGCTGGGCGAGCTAAGCAAGCACTTGTCGATCTCGACCGTCGAGCAGGCCAACGGCCAGGTCGATGTCTTCGTCGGCTCGCTCCCGATCATGCTCGACGGCAAGAGCCGGGGACTGTCGCTGCGGGCGGAGACCGTGCCCGACACCACCAGCCCCACCGGCCAGCGCACCGTGCAGGAAGTCATCATCGACGCCGATGGCTCGTCACTGGACATCGACAGGGGTGAACTGGGCGCAACGATCGCGTTTCGAAACGGTGCGCTCCGCGACGCCGTTGATGCGCTCGATGACCTCGCCGGCCAGCTCATCTTCGAAACCAACAAGATCCACAGCACAGGCCAGGGCCTCGACCTGCGCGGCAGCTACACCTCGACCAACCGCGTCGCAGACACAACGGCTGTGCTGACCGATGAAGACGCGGAGCTGGAGTTCAAGCCCACGCACGGCTCGTTCCAGGTCCACGTCACCAGCAAGGCCACCGGCATCCGCACCGCCACCACCATCAACGTCGATCTCGACGGCATCAACGCCGCGAGCGATACGACGCTGACATCACTGGTCGCTTCGATCGACGGTGTGGCTGGCATCAACGCCGTTATCAACAGCGACGGTACGATCCGCATCGCAGGCGATAACACCGACACACAGGTGAGCTTCACCAACGACACCTCCGGGGTGCTCGCGGCGCTGGGCGTCGGCGGTTTCTTCCGCGGTGAAGACGCGTACGACATCGAAGTCGACGCGGACATCAAAGCCAATCCGCAATTGCTTGCGGTCGGTCAGGAGCACCTGGCGGGTGACAACCGAAACGCGTTGGCGCTCGCGGCGCTGCGCGATCAGCCCAACGCTTCACTCAACGGCCTGTCGATCAATCAGCACTGGACACGGCACATCGAAGACGTTTCGGTCCGGCTCTCGCAGGCAAGGGAACAAGTCGAAGCAGACGGCGTGGTGCGCGAAAACCTACAGGTGCAGCAGGCCGCCGTGTCCGGCGTGAATGCGGATGAAGAGACCATCAACCTCATCCAGTACCAGCGGGCCTTTCAGGCGAACGCCCGGTTCATCAGCGTCGTGGATGAGTTGATGCAGACCCTCGTCAACCTTGTTTAACGGTCAGAGATCACAATGGCTGGCATCCTCCCGATCATCTCGAGAACATCCACGGCACTCAACAGCCAGACCGTGCTGTCGCGTCTGCGAGAGACGCAGACACGCCTGTTTGAGACGCAGGACTCGATCAGCACCGGACGCGCGATCAACCGCCCAAGCGACGCGGCAGGCAAGGTCTCGTCCGTCCTGTACCTGAACAACCGGCTCTCGGAACGCGATCAAGAGCTGCGTAATCTCACTGCGGCGGGCAATTACCTCGACTTTGCCGACACCGGTTTGGGCGAGGGCAAGTCGCTGCTCGACCAGGCCAAGTCCACCGCGCTCAGCCAGATCGGCGTGGGCTCCGATGCGAAGACGCGCGAGGCACAAGCGCTCGTCGCGGACTCGTACATCGACGGCTTGCTTGAGATCGGCAACCGGCAGTTCAACCAGCTCTCGGTCTTCGGCGGTAACAACGGCGCAGCGCCCGGGCAACGCGTGTTTGAAGAGTTCCTCGGCGGCGTGCGATACGTCGGCGGGACGGGCAACCTCCAGGCACAGGTCGGCGCGTTCGGCGATGAAGACTTCACCAGCAACGGCCTGTCGGCCTTCGGTGCTCTGTCCGCACGCGTCAAAGGCACCGCCAACCTCGCGCCTACGACCACTGCCGCCACCGCGCTCTCCACGCTCGGCGGAGCGCTCAACAAAGGTGTTCTCAAAGGCGCGATCGATGTCACCATCAATGCGACCAAGGTCAGCGTCGATCTGAACTCCGCAGATTCCATGGGCGATGTCGTCACCCGCGTCAACGACGCGATCAACGCGGTCGTCCCCGGCGGCGGCTCGCTTGCGATCACGGGCAACGGCTTCTCGCTCACGGGCAACGGCGGCAACACCGTCAGCATCGCCGATGCCACCGGCGGCCAGACCGCGCTGTCGCTGGGCTTGACAGGGCTGAGCAGCACCGGCGGCGTGCCCTCGGCGGGAGCCGGCGTGAATGTCAAGCTCACGCCCACCACGACGCTCGCTTCGCTTGGCACGGCCGTTGACTTCGCATCGGGCCTGGTCATCAACCAAGGGGCCGAGACGCGGACGGTGGACCTCTCGACGGCGACCACCGTGCAGGACCTGCAGAACACGATCAAGGGCCTGAACCTCGGGCTTCGGTTGGACATCAACTCGGCGGGCACGGGCTTTGACATCGTGAGCGAGGTCGCGGGCCTGGAGCTGTCGATCGGTGAGAACGGCGGGACGACGGCGAGTGACCTGGGCCTGCGGACGTTTGACCTGACGACCGAGCTGTCATCGTTCCGCAACGACGTGGGCGTGATCGCGCAGCCGGGCAAAGACGACCTTCGGGTCAAGTTGCACGACGGCCGGACGTTCAATGTGAACCTCGACACCGCGACCACGGTGGGCGACACGATCACGCTGATCCAGTCGGCGGCAACGGCAGCGGGCGTAAATGCGGCGGACTTCAACGTGTCGCTGGCGACGATGGGCAACGGCCTGGTGTTCAACGACACGACGGCCGGCGGCTTCGACTTCATCGTCGAGCAGATCAACGAGTCGCACGCGGCGGAGCACCTGGGTCTGGGCACGCAGTCCAACGCCGGCGCGGCGGGCACGATCAACGGTGCCGATGTCGCGAAGGTGCGTGTTGAGAATCTCTTCACGCACCTGATTGATCTGCGTGATTCTCTTGCGGGAAATGATGAGCGTGGCATCACGCTTGCTGGAGAGAAGTTGGAAGGTGACATCGAAGCGATTACCGCAGCCCGAGCGACCGTGGGGACGCAGGCAAAACGGCTGATCGACGTCGAGTCACGAGCCCAAGACCAGCAAGAAACGGAAGAAACGATGTTGAGCGACTTACGAGACACCGACCTGACCGAAGCGATCACGCGATACCAGCAGTTGCAGCTGCAGTTGCAGGCCTCGCTTCAGGTCGGTGCGCAGCAATTGCAGACGAGCTTGCTTGATTTCCTGCGCTGAACGCGCATAAACAGCGCGGCGACTCGGGGCGTTGTAGGCCGGCCCCGAAGCCACGCGAGAACGGCGGACGTGAACCCGCCCCCGTCGACGGATGGAGACGACGGGTTGAACCAAGGATGGACGGCCTCAAGGATGATCGACCCATGTGGATTCAGACCTCCCGCTTCGGTGAAATTGAGATCGACGACTCGCGTGTGCTCGTCTTTCCCAAGGGTTTGCTTGGCTTTACGGGCTGCACGGACTTCGTGCTGCTCGAAGCGGGCGACCCCGCAGACGCTGGCAAGGCGGGCGAGCAGACCTCGCCGCAGTTCTGGTGGATGCAGTCGACGCAGGCGCCGGACGTGGCGTTTGTGGTGACCGACCCGAGCTGGTTCGTGCCGACCTACCGCGTGCCGATGCAGCCGCAGCAGATGTCTGACTTGTCGATCACGTCGATCGATGATGCGCAGGTGCTGGTGATCGTGAACAAGCGTGGCAACGTGTTGACGGGCAACCTTCAGGGCCCGCTGATCGTGAACCTGCACACCAAGCAGGCCGAGCAGCTGGTGCTGAGCGACCGTCGTTACACCACCCGCGTGCCGTTGGCCGAGGTGCCTGCGGAGGAGACGGCGCATCAGCCCGCGATCGCGATGGCCGGGTGAGTGCTCGTGCACGCGACGAGCCGACACACGGCAGCGACGACTGGCTGATGACTTTGTATGGACTGACGACTGACCTATGAATCGACCGACGCGGCAGGACGCCGCTCGACGGCCCACGGAAGGAGCCGACTCTCATGCTGGTGCTATCCCGGCAACGTGACGAAACAATCATGATCGGCGACGAGATCGAGATCACCGTCGTCGACATCCGCGGCGACAAGGTGCGCCTCGGCATCAACGCCCCACGCACGATCCAG
>DAIOEG010000185.1:0-5745 GCA_036746415.1 Phycisphaera sp.
GATTGGGTTGCTCGGCGTGCTGGCGCTCGGCGGTTGCGACCGCTCGGCCACGCAGACCCAGCAGGCCCGCGCGGCGCTCGACGAGGCGTTCAATACGATCAGTAGCGCCGCGTACGCACTGCCCGGCGAGTCCACGTCGGCGGGCGAGGCGCGATTGTCAGAGTTGCAAAAAGCCATGAGCCGGCTGGACGAAGTGATCAGCTCGGGCGACCCGGTGCAGCAATCCGTGGCGCGCCGGCAGAAGGCGTCGATCCTGTCCGCAGGTGCGCAGTCTCGGCTGCGCGCCGCGCAATTGTCACAAGCACAGGTGCAGGCGCAGCTCGCGGCGTTGTCGGTGCAGGCGGACCAGCTCGACGGCACCGCCAACGCGGCGCTTGAGGCCGACCGCGACCCGGCAGACGCGATCCAGACCCTGGGCGTGACGCTGGGCTCGATCGACGAGCGCAAGGCGCAGCTGGCGGAGAACATCGCGTCGCTGGATGCGAAGATCGCGGACGTGCAGCAGCAGATTGAGTCGCAGCGCGGCGCATCGCAGGACGCGGTGGCTCGTCAGATGGCCGCACGCAGCGAGGCGTTCTTGCTCGAGGGCGATGCGTACTACGACAAGCTCGCCTCGGCGTTGCAGTCCGAGCGCGAGGCAAACGAGGCGGACATCGCGGCTCGGCAGTTGCAGTCGCAGCTGGATCAATTGAATAACGAGCGATCGGTCTTCGCCCGAGAGCAGGCCCTGGCCGAGCAGGCGGGGATGCAGCTGTCGCAGCGGACCGATTCGCTGCGCACGCAGGGACAGGAAGCGACCCGCGCCGTGACCGAGACGCAAGCGCGACAATCGGAAGAAGCCGGGACGTTGGCGGCGCGTCTGGACGAAGTGGTCGCGTTGTTCCGCAGCAACGTCGCCGGCCCGCTGGGCGAGTCGGTGGCACAGTCGAGCGAAGCGGTGCAGTTGCTCGAGTCGGCCGCGTCAACCGGCGCTGCTTCGGGCGGAGCGACGGCCCAGACGATCGACCTCATCACCAGCCGGCTGCAACTCGCGCAGGCACACGCGGCGACCGAGGCGCACGCGCGTCAGCTCTCCAGTGCGTTTGCGTCGCTGAGCCAACGGCCGTCGTTGGGCACGCAGTCGGCCCCGTTCGCCGCCGCCGCGACCGAGCTTAGCCAGCAGGCCGACGCTGCGGCAACAGCGCTCAAAGAAGTCATCGAAGCTGCAAAGCAAGACGCGACGCAGCTGGGCACCGAAGCGCAAGGCCCCGCCGGCCGAGCCGCCGCCGCCGCCACCGCCTCGCTCCAACGCCTCGAAGCGCAGCTCGCGCAGCGCGGCTGATCCCACCAGGGTCGCAACACTCCAACGCATGCACGGCGGGCGAGTCGACTCGCCCGCTTTTGTCATCACGATGTCAACCTCAACAAGCGAAACGCTCATGACCCGCTCGCCGTACCCCGTCCGGTCCACAGTCCTCGCAGCCGTCCTGGCCCTCATGTGTGCCGCGCTGCACACCACTCAGGCGTATGCACAAGCGAGCAGCGCGATGATGCTCCTGCCCTTCCCCAAGGACAAGCCGCTGGACGGCAAGGTGCTCTCCACTTACATCCCCTCGCAGACCGACGGCCCCGGCACGCCCGACCTCAACGCCTCGCTGTTCGCGCTGGACGCACGCCTCCGGCCCGTGCAGGACGAACGCGCCTTCACCATCGGCACCGAGATCCGCCACGTTGATCTGGACACCAACGACCCCGCGCTGCCCACACGCCTCGTCCGCACCGAGCTCGCCGCGGGCATGCAGTTCGGCACGTTCGACGCCTTCGACACCACCTGGCGGCCCGGTGCGACCGCCGGCGCGGGCTTCGCGTCTTCCAACGCGTTTCACGACGGGCAGGCGTGGTACGGCCTCGCGTCGCTCTACGCCTCGACACGCCTCTCCGAACGGGCCGGCCTCACGCTCGGGCTGGACTACGACGGCAACCGGGCCATCTTCCCCGATGCCGTCCTCCCCATCCTCCTCTATAACATCCGCCTCGATGAGCAGCTGCAACTCACGCTGGGCTTCCCCATTAACGGGCTGGTCTGGACGCCTGACAAGAAGTTCTCGCTCACCGTTTATCTCATCGGGCTGATCCCCGAGGTCGAAGCGGTGTACAAGATCTCCGATCAGTTCTCCGTGTTCGGCGCGCTGCTGTCGACCAATGACGCGTTCCACGTCGCGGATGAGTCCGAGGGCGAACGCCTGTTCTTCAGCGGAAACCGAGTCGAGGCCGGCGCTCGGTACGGCTTCACCAACGGCATCACGTTTGAGGGCGCAGTGGGCATCGCGTTCAACCAGGAGTTCGAGACCGGCACCGACATCCGCGACCTCGACACGGTCCGCGAACTCGATGATGCCCCGTACTTCCGCGTCGGCGCGTCGTACGCGTTTTGAGTTTTGATTCAACCACGAAGGCGCAACGGTCGCGCAGCCGTCGCCGCGACCTGACAGGTCGCGGGTAGTGCATCGTTCGTCTGCGAACACGCCTTGGGTGTTTCAAGTCGCACACACCGCGTGATGTCAGCACGCGGCTACAGGATGGAAATCATTCGGTGGGACGCAAGACGCATCCTCACGCGTTGGGCGTTGTCAGGAACCCTGCGGGTGCTGGGCTCGTCGCGTCGATGTCTTCGATGCGGATGTGGTGTGCGTGCAGCATGAGGCGGTTCTCTGTGTCGGGCGGGGTTTGCGTGGGCCCGTACTGCGGGTCGTGGAGGATGGGGTGGTGGATGTGGGCGAGCATGACGCGGGCCTGGTGGAGGAAGCCCGTGATGAGTTCGACCTCGAGCAGGGCGGTGCCGCGTCGTGGTTCGAGCGTGCGGTAGCGCATCGTGCACCGCCGGGCGTCGGCGTGGTCGCGTGAGACGACTTCGACGTGGGCGGGGTGGTGTCGGGTGACGGCCAGGTGTTGGCGCAGCTCGCCGTCGCGGGTCGGCACGCCGTCGACGACGGCGAGGTATCGCTTGTCCACTCGGTGATCGCGGAAGTGGTTGCGCAGCGATTCGTAACGGTCGAGCGAGAGCGCAAAGAGCACGACGCCCGACGTGGGTACGTCGAGTCGGTGCACGACGCCGGCACGCAGCGGTCCCTCGGGCGTGACATCGAGGACCTGCGGGAAGCGAGCGGCGAGGGCGTGGAGGAGCGTGCCCGACTCGTCGGCGTCGAGCGGGTGCACGGGCGTGCCGGCGGGCTTGTCGACGGCGACCCAGTCATCTCCCTGCGCAAGCACGGTGAGCGGCAGCGTCGCGTCGGGGCGGATGGTGTCGAAGCCGTCATCGATGGCGATGTGGATGCCCGGCGGGACGGGCTTGCCCGCGTCGCTTGGGATGCAGGTCCGGCCCTCGATGAGGACGGCCCCGTGCGTAATCAGGGCGCGGGCCTGCTGGCGCGATCGGCCGGTGAGGTGGACCACGAGCTTGTCGAGGCGGTCGGCGAGGTGGGTCGTTCGGTGGTGCTTCATGAGAGGTTCGGTCGGGTCGATGACGCGGGGGGCGTGGTTGGCCGATAGGTATGATCGCATGATGTTGCTTGGCCCGTCACAACCGTCACGGAAGAACTTTGGCTGGGGCGCTGGCCGGCTGGCGGCGCTGTGCGTGCTGACGCTGCTGTCGCTGCTTGCGTGTTACCGGGCGTGGGCGGACATCGCGTACATCGCTTGGAAAGACGAGGAGGCGAGCCAGGTGTGGCTGGTGCCGATCGTGGTGGCGTGGCTGGTGTGGGCGCGGTGGGAGGTCGTGCGACGGGTCCGGCCGGCGTACACGTGGTGGGGCGTGGGCGTGGCGGCGGCGGGCGTGCTTGCGCACATCGCCGGCTACAGCAGCAACACGCAAGTGCTCTGGCACGGCGGGGCGGTGCTCGTGCTCGCGGGGGCGTGGGTCACGGTGATCGGCAAGGGGCTGTCGGTGCGGCTGTTCCCGGCTCTGCTCGTGCTCGCGTTTTTGGTGCCGGTGCCGCAGACGGTTCGTCTGCAGATGGCGATGCCCTTGCAGAGCTTCACCGCGCAGGCCTCGCAGTTCCTCTTTGAGGTCATGGGCCTGGACGTGCGACGCACGGGCAACCAGCTTGTGTACAACGGGCAGGCGGCGCTCATCGCCGAGGCGTGCAACGGGATGCGGATGATGTTTGCGTTGATCCTCGTGGTGTATGCGTTTGTATTCGGCATGCCGCTGCGCACGTCGGTGCGGGTGGTGCTTCTGGTGTTGTCACCGGTGGCGGCGGTGCTGTGTAATATCCTGCGCGTGGTGCCGACGGTGGTGATCCACGGGCACTACCCCGACACGTTCAGCAAAACGTTCCACGACCTTGCGGGCTGGGGGATGCTGCTGCTGTCGTTCCTGATGCTGATGGGCGTGATCCGCGTGCTGCGCTGGGCCGAGGTGCCTGTGATGCAGACGCGGGCCTCGCTGGTGAACGCGTAGGGTGGGCTATCGGTGCGGGATTTTGTTGAAACGCCTGAAAAAAATTGGGTTTCATCGCGGTGCGGATAAAATGGAGTCATCATGCTGCTTGTTAAACCACAGGAAGCACCCGACTATCTGACGCGTCTGATCGCCGAGGCATCTGCCACCGGGGAGGACGTTGTGATCAGCCGCGGCGGCGAGCTGGTCGCTCGCATCGAGCCGGTGGCCGCCGCATTGAAACCACGGCAGGGCGGGCAGTGGCGGGGGAAGGTCGTGATCCGTGAAGACTTCGACGCGCCGTTGCCCGATGACATCTTGAAAGCGTTTTATGGTGGGCCGGTTCATGAGGATCCACCACGTTGAATGGCTACCTCTTGGACACGCATGTGTTGCTTTGGTGGTTCACCGAACCTGAGCAATTAACTTCCGAGGGATTGTCGGCAATTCGTGACAATCGCATTCCAACGTGGGTTAGTGTCGCGTCGGTCTGGGAGATGGCGATCAAGACGCCGATCGACCGCATGGATTTCCTACCGGACTTGACGCAGCAACTATCAGACTCGCAGATGCAGTTGCTTCCGATTTTCATTGACCCACGCGACTGTGATCAAGGACCTGCCGATGTATCACAAGGATCCGTTCGATCGGATGATCGTTGTGCAGGCCGCGATGGAGAAACTCACGCTACTCACCCACGACGCCACGCTGTCCCGTTACGGCGTGACAATCATCAAGACCTAAGACTTTTCGCCTCGCCCCCTTTTGAGCAACGTGCCATGACCACGACAACACAGACGTATTCCCGTGATTGGTGGCTCGCGCGGTTGCCGGCCGTTGGGTTGTCGATGCTGCTGCTGGGCATGGTGGGGTGGGGGTTGACGCTGCCGGTGCCGGGCGATGCGCAGGGGTATCACGCGCGGGTGGTCGAGGCGTCCAATCTCGCGCCGCTGCAGGTGGGCGGGTGGTCAGGGCGGGACCAGTTCATCGCCGAGTCGGCGATCGAGCTGTTGCAGCCCAACGTCATCATGAGCCGGTGGTACATGAACCCCTCGGCTAGCGCTGCGCTGTCATCCTTTTCATCCGCGACCAACCGGGGCCTGTCGGCGGGCGTCGGCGTGCTCGTCGTGCAGTGCAAGGATGCACGCGACCTCATCGGGCACTGGCCGCCCAACTGCTACCCCGCGGCGGGCAACACGCAGGACCGCGTCGAAGAAAAAACCTGGAACCTCGACGGCAAGACGATCCCCGGGCGCGAGTACTGGTTCAGCAAACAGGACCGCGACGGCCGAAAGACCGTGACCGTCGTACAGAACTTCCTCGTGCTG
>DAIOEG010000186.1:0-5695 GCA_036746415.1 Phycisphaera sp.
GGTTGCGTAGGAAGTGGGACATCGCGGGTCTCCGAGGCGTCGGCGTGTGTGTGTGAGTGGTTCGGCGTGTCCTCGGCCCATGGCCGGTAAACACCGAGAGTGGCGTTATCGGCGAGAGCCGTGCGAGCGAGAGAGGAATCAGCGATTTCATTCTCGGACGCTGTGTCGTTCGCGGGGCACATCGCGTGACAAGCGCGCGGCGCGTGGCGTCGCCCGGCGGGCTATCGTCTGACGCATGCAAAGTGCAACACCAACACCGTCCGCGCCGCCGCCGCCCTCGTGGTGGCGACAGCTCGGGCCAGCGGGGCCGTTGGCGGTGGTGGCGGTCGCGCTCCCGCCGGCGGGCGGGTTTCTGTTGCTGGGCACCATGAAAAGCGTGGGGCCGTGGCTCGCTTCGCATCAGTCGCTGGGCGTGGCGCTGTATGTCGTGGGCTTTGCGCTGTGTGCGGGGCTGGCCCTGTTGCCGACGTATGCGCAGGCGGTGCTGGGCGGTTTCGCGTTTGGCGTGACGCTGGGGCTGCCCGCGGCGCTGGCTGGTTTTGTGGGCGCCGCGGTGATCGGCTTCGCGCTTGCACGTCGGCTTACCGGCGAGCGCGTGCTGGCCACCGTGAAGGAACACCCCAAGCTGTCGTTGCTGCGCTCCGCGCTGCTGGGGCGCGGCTGGTGGAAGACGCTGTGGGTCGTGACGCTCATCCGCCTGCCACCCAACTCGCCTTTTGCATTGACCAACGTGGCGCTCGCGTCGCTGCGCGTGCCGTGCAGCGCGTATGTGCTGGGCACGCTCATCGGCATGACGCCGCGAACGGCGGTCGCGGTCTACCTGGGCTCGGGCCTCGCCGAGCTGAGCTTCGAGAACCTCGCCTCGGGCGTGTGGTTCTACATCGGCATCGCGGTGACGGTGCTGGTCGTCCTCGTGCTGGGCACGATGGCGCAACGCGCGCTACACGCGATGACGCAGCCGGCCGACCCGACCGCCACGCCTCAGAGCTAAGACGCTGTTTCACAACCGATCGCAAAGAAGGAAGATTGAACCGCAGAGGCGCGGAGGACGCGGAGCAGGCAACCCTGCAAAGATGCAGGAAAGTCAATCCAATCTCTGCTTGTTCATGCCTCCGCGCCCTCCGCGTCTCCGCGGTTCAATCCTTCTTATGACTGGTTGTGAAACAGCTTCTAAGTCATCGCGCCGGCTTACTGCGTGACGCCCGGCAACACGTCCTCGCGCGCACCCGCTGGCTTCACAAACGCGTCGGCTGAGGGTTGCACAAACCGTCCATCACGGATCGACATCACGCCCTTGGGCTCAGCCGATCGGCCGTTGACCGCGTCCCAGAAGTAGAACGTCAGCCGCGTGGGCATCGGCACGCCCTGCACGTCGGCATACGCGTCGTAGAAAACGATCGACGGCTGCTTGCTCGCCTCTTCAACAGCCGTGCCGTAGGTCACGATGTACGCAAGCGCATGCAGGCGTTGGCTCGTTGGGTCTGCAAAGACGAGGTACCAGTCGTCGGGCGCATCGCCCACACCCGCGCCAAACGTCAGCTTGCCGGCAGGCAGCGACTGCTGGGCTGTCAGTGGCAGCACGCCCGCATCGGCGATCTGCGAGCCGGGGTCGCGGAGCTTGTGCATCGCCGCCGCGAAGTACGGCCAGGTCAACACGTGGAACCGCGCGGGAGGCCCGGGGACCTCCGCGTCTTGCGGCGAGACCCAGCAGCGTTGGCCGTCGAAGACGATCGTCGTGCCCGAGTCCAGCTCGAGCCGGGCCTTGCCTACGTGGACATCAAAGAGCATTGTGCCCGACACCAGCGCGCTGCCGCCGAAGCTCACGTCAAACGCGGCGCTGACGGCCTCCTGCTTGTAGTAGTCGCCCGTGGCGTGCGCCGCTTCGATGGGCCCGACGAATTGGGTCGCAAAGTCTGCGCTCGCGGGCGCGGCCAGGATGAGTAACGCAGCGATGCTGGCGGAAACGGTTTGCTTGAAGGTGTGCATGGGGGTCTCATTTTTTTCGTTGGAAGGGCTTGCCGTTGATGGTGATCTGTCCTTCGCGGATGTTGACGGGCGAGGCGGCGAGCCAGTCGGGGTCGATGGCGATGGGTTCGCGGGTGGTGCGGTCGATCTGGCCGAAGGTCAGGACGCCGGTCGGGCACGACTGCACGCAGGCCGAGCATCGGACGCACTGCGGGTCGACCATGGGCAGGCCCTTGTTGGCGAAGTTCATGACATCGATGCCCTGATGACAGACAGACGTGCAGACGTTGCAGGAGATGCACTTCTTCTTGTCGCTGAGGATGGCGAAGCGCGAGAAGCGTGCGTAGATGTGCATGAGCGCGGCGAGCGGGCAGGCGAACCGGCACCACACCCGGCCGGAGAAGTGGAAGTAGAGCCCAAAGCCGATGATGCCCGCGAACAAGAGATCCACAAACCACGCGTAGTTGAGCACGGGGAGGAACCCGCCGTACTTGTGCGTGTTGAGCGTGCCGGTGTACGCGGCTTGTGCCCACGAGGCGTCGGTGGTCCACGAGGCGACGCGGAAGAAGAGGATGAGCACCGCCAATGCGAGGAACACCTGCCCGATCATGTTGACGCGGTTCCACACCGGGCCGTGCGGCATCTTGTGCCGGTGCGTGTCGCCGAGCGTCTCGGCCATCGCTCCGCACGAGCAGACCCAGCCGCAGTACACGCCCTTACCGAAGAAGTAGATGCCCACCGGGATCAGCACGAACGTTTGCACGAGTGAGATCGCCAGCCACGTCCACATCGGCTGGTCCGTGAACACGTTCCAAAGAAACAACGGCCAGGCGAGGATCAACCCAAACGCACGCCAATACTCGCGCCCCTGCGGGTCGTAATCGACGGCGGGGAACAACGCGTCCGCAACGGTCTTGCCAACACCCGCGTCAAACAAACCGTTGTGCCCCATGAGCGGCAGCGCGAGGTACGGCAACAAAAACAGCGGCACGCACTGGATCGTCATGAGCGCGAGCGTCTGCTTGGTGACGTAAGGCGTCTTGCGCCGCTTGATGCGCTTGAATCCGAAGACGACGATGAGCGTGCAATATAAGAGCGAGAACCAAAAGCCCGGCGAGCCCGAAGAGAGCACGAAGGTCCCCAGCGGGTTGGCGGGGTTGGTAAAGGCCCCGCCCAGCGATGTCAGCCACGCGGGCACGTTGTGCGGGAACCAGTTGCGTTCTTGGAAAAACTCCGCGATGGGCAGCCATGTGCCTGTCTTCTTCCATTGGTAGAAGAACGTGAAGGTGAGCAGCATCACGAGCAGCGTGACCCACCAGCGCGTGCCCCGGTCGCCCGAGACGCTCACGCCTGCCTTGCGGAAGAACTCCAACGGCGCCTCCCGCCCGAGCATCGTGAACACAACATCGTTGGCGATCGTCTCGTCCTTGCCATTGACCGAGAGCACGACGGCATCGTCGCGGACCTCTTTGATGTGCGACGGCAGCTTGAGCGTGAGCGTGCCCTTGTGCGGCGGGTGCGGCATGAAGCCACCGACGGCGGGCGTGGTGCGGTCACCCTTGGGCGATTCAACATCGACATCATGATGGGTGTCGGGCGTTCTGCTTGCGAGGCGCTGGATCTTTTCGATGTTCTCTGGTTTGGGTCGGCTGAACTCGGTCTTGCGATAGGACAGCGTGACATCCGCGCCGCAGGTCGCCAGGGCGATGGCGGTCTCCATGGCGCTGTCGCCGCCTCCGACGACGAGTGCCTTGGTGCCGCAGTAGTCCTTGGGGTCGTGCAGACGGTTGTAGACCTTGGGCGTGTCCTCGCCGGGTACGCCGAGCTTGCGGTAGTTGCCCGAGCGCCCGATGGCGACGATGACGCGATGGGCTCGGACGGGGGTGGAAGGGGCTGAAGGGCCCGTGTCCTGCTTCTTGCCTTCGAGTGTCAGTTCAAACACGCCGCCCGCGCGTTTGAGCTGGTCGATCCGCGCGTGGGTCCATTTCAGGCCGGCTTGCAGGGTCTGCTCGTGGAGGTCTTCGAGCAGTCCTTCCTTGATGTCGGCCTTGGGGTTGAACTGGAGCTCACCGGCTGGGGTCATGTCGGTGGGATAGGTGAAGATGGGCTTGGCTTTTGGGAAGTTGACGATGGTGCTGAAGGGCTCGGCGGCCTCGAACAGCTCGGCGGTCAGGCCGAGCTTCCGGGCCTGCTTGAGCGCCGCAAAGCCCGAGACGCCCCCGCCGATGATGGCGATGTCGCGCACGGTGAGGTCGTTCACGGGACGCTGCTGAAACGCCTTGTCAGCAGCGATGGTGTCAACGGCCCGGGTGCCTGTGTCGGCGGAGAACTTCAGGAGTGGGATGCCGGTGAGGTCGCCCACGACGTAGAGGCCCGTCACGTTGGTCGAGCCGTCGGGCTGCACGATGGGCAGCTGCTCGGGCCTGCCCGCGGGCCACTGCGTGTGGAGCCAGCGCGTGTAGGCGCGGAAGGGGCGTGCGAGGGTGTTGAACACGGGCGGCATCCTGGAGCGGGTGAACGTTCGGCCTGATGTCGTGCACTGAGGCGATGGGGGTGCAACTGTTGAGATCGCCTTTGTATTCCCGAGTCACCCACGCGGCTTCGCGTCGCGTCGAGGGGATGACAAAACAACAAAGCCCCGACACAGTGGTCGGGGCTCTGCTGATTTTAAATGCCCTCGGCCGTGGGGGGTCCGGATTGGTTCGGCCGAGGGCTACGCGGTCGGTGAAACACACACACCCGACACTTTGACATCGGTCAAAACCGCATTACTAGTTGAGATTTATCTGCATGACAACGGCAATTGGGGTTCTATAAGAATCGTCATGTGGGTTAACCCATAACGTACGTCAGAAAAACGAACAGAGTCTGAGAGCCGATCCAACCACCAATCCTTCGAGTGATCTGTGAAGAAGCGATTAACAGCTTGCTTGATGAGCAAGAGCGCTGCACGGGCTATGAGGCGTCATCACGCTGACACGTTTACGGTAGTGTGCGTTGTGATCGGCTCCGCCAGATGAACGCATCCACGCCACATCCCGAGCTTGCGAGGCAACTGGGCTTGGGTTCAGCAGTTTCGTTGGGGCTGGGGTCGATGGTGGGGACGGGAGTGTTCGTGTCGCTGGGGCTGGCGGCGGGGTTGGCGGGGCCGACGTGGGGGGCTTGGTGGGTGACGGCGGTGTGGCTAGCGGGGGCGTTGGCGTGGTGCAACGCGCTGTCGTCGTCGCAGCTGGCGTCGGCATTCCCGGTGGCGGGGGGGACTTACGAATACGCACACCGCGTTGGCTGGCGGGGCTGGGGCGTTTCGGCAGGGTTCTTGTTCCTGGTGGCCAAGTCGGCGTCGGCGGCGACGGCGGCGCTGGGCCTCGCGGCGTACATGGGCCTCTCGGGACACCAGGCACGCGCGCTGTCGGCTGTCGCGGTGCTCACCGTCACGGCGATGGTCTACGCGGGCATCCGCCGAACGACCGCGATGAACACCGCCATTGTTGCGGTGTCGCTCACGGGCCTTGCGGTGTTTGTCGTAGCGGTCGCGTGGGCGAAGATCGCTGGTTCGCTGCCGACGGTGGAGACGCCGATGGTCGCATCGGAAGGGGTGGCGTGGTCGTGGCCGGACGCTTTATTCGGATTTGGCTCGGCGACGGCGTTGTGCTTTGTGGCTTACACGGGGTACGGCCGGATCGCCACGCTGGGCGAGGAAGTCGTCAACCCATCCCGCACGATCCCAAGG
>DAIOEG010000187.1:0-5692 GCA_036746415.1 Phycisphaera sp.
CCGTTCCGCCTGTCGCTCTCCGCACAGACCGCGGGCCCGGGCGGCGCGTTTACCGTCAGCGATTTTGGTCTGGGCCTTGGCGTCAGCAACGTCGCCACCGCGCGGGACGCGGTCGTCTTCTACGGCGGTGAAGACCAGACCGAGGCGCAGCTCATCACGTCCAAAACCAACACGCTCGCGGGCTTGATCCCCGGCGCAACGGTGACGTTGAAGAACACCAGCGACAACCCCATCACGGTCAGCGTGTCGAACAACCCCGAGGCCGTCGTGGAGAACGTGCAGACGTTTGTGACTGATTTCAACAAGCTCATCGACCGCATCGATGAGCTGGACAGCTACGACGCGGAAGAAGAGGAGCGCGGCCTGCTCTTGGGCGACTCCACGCTCCAGCAGATCCGAAGCTCGCTCTACAACTCGCTCATCGGCTCCAACAACGAGCTGACGGGCAAGTTCAAGTCGCTGGCGCAGGTGGGCCTCAAGGTCGGCACGGGCGCGAAGCTCACCTTCGACGCCGACAAGTTCAAAAAGGCCCTCGACGAAGACCCGGATGCTGTCGAACAGCTCTTCGCGTTCAAGCAGTTCAAGCCCGACCCCGTCACCGGCGAAGACACCACCGAGATCGTCGCGCAAGGCGTGGGTGTCGAGATCGACCGCCTGCTCGCACGCCTGACCGACGCCACCACCGGCGTCGTGCAGACCAAGCTCGACACACTCGACCGGCAGATCCTTCAGAACAAAGACCGCATCGAGACCATCGATGAGAGCATCGAACGTAAGCGCGAAAACCTCCAGCGCCAGTTCAACAACATGGAAGCTGCGCTAGCCAGGTTGCAAGATCAGAGCGGCTCGCTCGCCTCGTTGCAGGGCCTCGCGGACCAGGCCCGCGCAACCCGATAAAACCGGTGCTAAAGCATCGTCTGGTTATCGGCCGCATGACTCGGTTGAATCAGGCAAACCCCGCCCGACGCCCGATACCTCCTCACGATGAGCCGATCCGTTCAACAAGCCGTGCCCAACCCCTACCTGCGGACCAAGGTGCTGACCGCCAGCCCGCAGGAGCTCCGCCTCATGCTGCTCGATGGTGCGCTGCGTTTTGCCAAGCAGGCCCGCAAGGCGCTCGAGCAGGCCAAGCCCGACATCGACGCCAGCTACGAGAACATCAGCAAGGCCGAGAAGATCGTGCTCGAGCTCCAGTCCGCTATCAAGCCCGAGCACGCGCCGCAGCTGTGTGAGCAGGTGTCGGCCCTGTACCTCTACATCTACCGCCTGTTCGTCGACGCCAACATGTCACGGAGTGTGGAGCCGATCCACGAGGCGATCAATCTGCTTACCTACGAACGCGAGACATGGGTGATGGCGATGGACAAGCTCGCCGAGGAACGCGGCGAGCCACGCGACGCCGCACCGCCGGTGTCGATCCAGACCCAGCTCAAGGCGGCCCAGCCGTATTCCAAGAGTGCGTGAGTCCATTTTTGACCCCACGCAGCTGCGCAGCGTGGGCTTCTGGGTTCAATCTCACACCGCATCGAAGGCGGAGGACAGTGGCATTTCGGCTCCGCAGTAGAGGCATTTGCGGTGGCGGGCGTTGAGTGTTCGGCCGCAGGCGTGACACTTCTTGATGGTGGTGGTGGCCTTGCCGTCGGCCTTGCCGTCGATGAGGTCGATGAGCTTGACGCGTTCCAGCAGGTCTTCTTCGGTGAGCTGGGTCTTGTCCTGCAGGAGTGACCACATGGCCATGCACACCAAGGACAGGCGTTCGAGCCGGTCTTCGAGGTGCCCGACATCGCGGGCTCCCTGGCGGGCGGCTGCCTGATCACCGGTGGGCTTGGCAGGTCGGGCCGGTTGGTCGTTGAAGCCGAACAATGCGCCGCCCATCATGGTGTGCCGCCTTTGCTTGAGAGGTGACACAGTCATACCACGTTTGTACGGATGCGTGGTGAAGTGCTGGGTCGATCAGGTCAGGCGCAGGCGCTGGCGGGGTCGGTGATGTGAGCGAGGGCGTCGCAGGCGTACTTGATGTCCTGCACGCTGACGAACGGCCCGAGCGACAGGCGTGTGGCCCCGCCGGTGTGGTGGGTGTTCATGGTGCGGTGCGCGTGGGGTGCGCAGTGGAGGCCTGCGCGGGTCAGGATGCCGAAGTCGCGTTCGAGGGTGTTGGCGAGGTCGAGCGGGCTGGTGTTGTTGGACGTGTGGACGACGGAGAAGACGCCGCAGCGGTGTTGGATGCCTTGCGGGCCGAGGTATCGCAGGGCCTCGATGCTGGAGAGCCCTTCGATCATGGTCTTGATGAGGGACTGTTCGTGTTGCCAGAGGTTGTCGGCCCCGCGTTCGAGGATGTACCCAAGCGCGGCGGTGAGACCGATGAGGCCCGGCGCGTTGTGAGAGCCGGGCTCGTAGCGATCGGGCATGAAGTCGGGCTGCGTGTCTTGTTCGGAGACGCTGCCGGTGCCGCCTTGCCGGATGGGCAGGACGTGCTTTTCCATGCCCGGGCGGAGGTAGAGAAACCCGGTGCCCAGCGGGCCTAGAAGACCTTTGTGCCCGGGCGCGGCGAGCAGGTCGATGTGCATCGCCTGGACATCGATGGGCATGTGGCCGATGGTCTGCGCGGCATCGACGAGGAATGGTACGGCGTGTTCACGCGCGATTCGGCCGATCTCTTCGATGGGTTGGAGCGTGCCCGTGACGTTGGAGCCGTGCACGACGGCGATGAGGCCCGTGTCTTTGCGGATGGCGCGTCGGATGTCGTCGGGGTCGACGCGTCCTGTGAGCGGGTCGCAGGAGATGCGAGACTGTTCGGCGTGCTCGTGCCGTACGAGCTGGTTGAATGGGCGGAGGACCGAGTTGTGGTCCAAATCGGTGGTGATGATGTGGCGACGTTTGGCGTGCGGGTGGATGAGGCCGTGGATGGCGAGGTTGAGGGCGTCGGTGGTGTTGAGCGTGAAGACGACCTGGTCGGGCGACTGGCCGTGGAGAAGGGTATTGATGCGTTGTCGGCAGAGGTGGAAGGTGGCGGTGGCTTCGCGGGCTTCTGCGTAAGCGCCGCGTCCGGGCGATGCGCCGCACTCGGTGGCGTAACGGTTCATCGCTTCCAAAACACAGGGCGGCTTTGGGAAGCTGGTGGCGGCGTTGTCAAGGTATAGGCGTTGGGGCGCGCTCATGGCGTATATAGCGTAGGGGATCGGTCCGGGCCGATCTCGCGCTGTGTGATGCGCGACTCAGGAAAAGAGGATGTACGCAAGCAGCCCCAGCGCAACAAGCGTGTTGAGCAGGAGCAGGACCGCAACGACAGGCGTAACCTGCGGCAACCGGCCACCACGCGGCGCATCCGAAGCGACCCCGCGCGTGCCGGGCCGTATCGGCCCGGTGCCAACGACCTCCCGCACTTCCCGCTCCGCTGGCACCACGACAGCGGGCTCGAAGAACCCCGAATGATGACGCGCCCGCGCGTTTTCAGGCAGGGCGGTCACGCTGGGCGGCGGGCCGATGCGGGGCACCATGGAGGCCTCGCTGGGGTCGGCGTCGCCGGGCGTGAAGTCCAGGGCGTGTACATCCTCGGCGTGTGCGGCGGGCGGCAGGTCGATGCCCAGGACGTCGGCGAGCAGGTCTCCGGCCGCGGGGGAGTCGCTGTCGCCGGCGGTCAGTTTGGATGCGGGCTCTTCTTCAGGTCGTGGTGTGGGCGTCGAGGGCTTGCCGGTGCCTTGGTCGATCTGCACCGCATCGTCGCCGCGCAGCAGCGCCAGCTCGCGGTCGAGCGCACGCTGTGCGGCCTCGGCATCCTGCCTCGTGGCGAACTGGAGGCCCAGCTCGTTGCGCTGGCGGACCTTTTTGAACGGCGCGTTGCAGTGCGGGCAGTGGCTGGGCAGGTTGGCGGGGTCCACGTGCTTGCCGCAGGCGTGGCAGTAGCCCAGCAGGTGGGCGATGCCGGGGACGTTTCTGGCGATGGACCAGAACTGGCGGGTCGTTGGCCCACGCAGGACGGTGGTGGACTTGATCTTGCCGGTGGCGATCATGCGGACCAGCACGTCGTAGGAGCAGCCGGGCCGGAAGGGGTTGCGCAGGTCGCGGAGGTACCACGGCCCCATCGCGATCTGCGTGGCCTTGCGGGACAGTGGCTCGAACAGGCCGCCGCACGCGGTGCAACGGTCGGCCTTGTGCTGGGCGTGGCCGCAATACGGGCAGAGCATCACCTTGGGCGCGGGCCGAGCGGCGGGCTCGGGGCTGGGCATGCCCAGTTGCAGACGCGGCTCGGCGGGTGGGTTGGGGGTCGGGTCGGTCAAGGGCGTCTGCGTGCGTTGGGGGGTGCGGATGCGTGTGGTCTGGGATTGACCGGCGGGGTGGGCAACCCTAGCTTGGCAACGATGATGTGTCGACCTGCGCTTGGGATTATGTGCATTGTGGCCGGTGTCTTGACGGGTTGCCAGTCGGCCCCCGGCGGGGGGCTTGGCGGCCCGCCGACCGGGGCGACGCTCAGCGAACCGGCACAGATGACGCAGGCATCAAGCCCCGTGGCGTACGTCGCTGGCGAGGCGGTCCGGGGCAGCGACCTGACGGCGGGGCTGTACGAGGCGGCGGGCGGCGAGGTGCTGGGCGAGGTCGTATTGGGCCGGCTGATCGAGCGGGCGTTGTCGGACCGGCAACTCAAGGTCACCCAAGCGGATGTCGAGAAGGAACGCAGCGCGGTGGCCAACGAGCTGTCGGCCGATGCGAACGAAGCGCAGCGGCTGCTCGATGCGCTACGCCAACGGCGGGGCCTGGGCGAGACGCGGTTTGCGGCGCTGTTGCAGCGAAACGCGGGGCTGCGGATGTTGTGCAACGCGGTCGATGGCCCCATCAGCGTCCCGGGACCGTCGGTCCAGAAGGCGTACCGCGAGCAATACGGCCCGACGTTCCGCGTCCGCCTCATCACCGCAACCACCCTCGCCGACGCCAACGACCTGCGCCGACGCGCCCAAGGTGGCGAGGCCTTCGGCGAGCTGGCCGCCAAGCACTCCACCGACGCCTCGGCCGACCGCGGCGGGCTGCTGTCGCCTATCAATCCTGAAGATGCGACCTACCCCTCGGCCCTGCGGACGGTCCTCACCCGGCTGCGGCCCGGCGAAGTCAGCGATGTGCTGGCCCTGGGCGAAACCTACGCGGTCCTCAAGCTCGAAGAAGCGCTGCCCGCCTCGCCGATAGTATTTGCAGACGTGGAAGCTTCACTGCAAGAGCAGGTGCGTCGCCGGCTCGAACGCCTCCGGATGGAACAACAGGCCCGCGCCCTTGTCGATCATGCACAAGTTGTCGTGCTCGACCCCACGCTCAAGCCCCTGTGGGAACAGAGCACACGCTCCAACACACGCTGAATCATCACCATGGATATCCAACTCGCATCGCGCATCGAACGCCTCCCACCCTACGTGCTGGGCAAGCTCAAGCAGATGATCTACGACCGCCGAAAGCTCGGCGCGGACGTGATCGACATGAACATGGGCAACCCCAGCGACGCCCCGCCGGACGCCGTGGTGGACAAGATCCGTGAGGCCGTGGTCGATCCGCGCAATAGCCGATACAGCGTGAGCAAGGGCGTGTACAACCTGCGCCGCGAGATGGCCCAGAAGTACCGCCGCAAGTGGGGCGTGGAGCTGGACCCCGAGACGGAAGTCGTCGCGACCATCGGCAGCAAGGAGGGCTTCTCGCACCTGTGCCTCGCGCT
>DAIOEG010000188.1:0-1015 GCA_036746415.1 Phycisphaera sp.
TTGTCGACGGGGATGCCTCGGCCGTTGTCGCTGACGGTGAGTGTGTGGCCGTCGGCGTGGAGGGTCATGACGATGTCAGAGGCGTGGCCGTTCATCGCCTCATCGACGCAGTTGTCAAGCACCTCCCATGCGAGGTGGTGCAGGCCCGAGCTGCTGACCCCGCCGATGTACATGCCGGGCCGTTTGCGGACCGCTTCGAGGCCCTTGAGGAGTTTGAGGTCGTCGGCGCTGTAGCGAGTGGCCATGGCTTCCCTGCCGTGTGTGATGGTGAGAATCGGTCGCGGGTCCCGGTGTCCGGGGCGCGCAGTGTAGTGAACAACGACGGGCCGACGGGCTGGCCCCGCATAAACTGATCGGCATGAGGACGACCACATCGACAGTCATCGCGCTTGTCGCCGCAGGCCTCGTCGGCTCGGGCTACTGGCTGGGATCCAGCGATTTTGCCACGACACCCACGCAAAGCCACGCACAGGCCACGCCCACAACCGTGTCGCCGACGCCCGCCAACCTCTCCAGCGACGAGCAGCGCACCATCGGCATCTTCGAGCGCTCACGGCAATCGGTCGTCAACATCGACACGCGCGGCCTCCGACGCGACCTGTGGAGCGGCGAGGTCACGCAGGTCCCGCAGGGCTCGGGCACGGGCTTCTTCTGGGACGACCGCGGGCACATCGTGACCAACTTCCACGTCGTCCGCGGCGCGAGCGCAGCCGAGGTCGTGCTCGACGATCAGACCCGACTCTCCGCTGAACTCGTGGGCGCATCACCCGACCACGACCTCGCCGTGCTGCGCATCTCAGGCAACGGCTCCGCCATGCCAGCGCCGCTGCCGATCGCGCAGTCGGATGCGCTGCGCGTTGGGCAGGACGTGTTCGCCATCGGCAACCCGTTTGGGTTGGACCACACGATGACGCGCGGCATCATCTCCGCGCTTGAACGCACCATCACCGCCGTCACCGGCAGGCCCGTCGAAGGCGTCATCCAGACCGACGCCGCCATCAACCCCGGCAACAGC
>DAIOEG010000188.1:1025-5686 GCA_036746415.1 Phycisphaera sp.
GTGCCGCCTTCCGCGACCCGGAGGTGATCGAGACCATCCTCTCGCCCGCCGGCGTCAACGCGGGCATCGGCTTTGCCGTCCCCGTCGACACCGTGCGACGCATCGTGCCCACGCTCATCGAGACAGGCCGATACACCCCACCACGCCTGGGCATCCGCTTCGATGAACGACTCAACCGAGCCGTCGCACGACGCATCGGCGTCGAAGGCGTCGTCGTCCTCGAAGTCGAGCCCGGCAGCGGCGCGCAAGCCGCGCAGCTCCGCGCAGGCATCCTCGACGCAGGCGGCAACTTCACGCCCGGCGACATCATCACGTCCATCAACGACAGGCCCGTCGCCAACAGCAACGACCTCTTCCTCGCCTTGGACCGCCGACTCGCCGGCGACACACTCCGCGTCGAAGTCTGGCGTGAAGGAAACCGCATCACCATCGAAGTCGAAGTCCGCTGACCCGATCAAGTATTCAAAGAGGCAAAGCTCACGCTGCGAAGCTGCGTGCGGTCTCTGCCCCCTCACCCCACGCAGCTTCGCAGCGTGGGCTTCTGGGGGCTCTGTCACGATGACACGACCTGGCTGACCGAGAAGATCGGCAGCAACAGCGCGATCGCGATGAAGCCGATGATGATGCCCATCGCCGCCGTCAACGCCGGCTCGATCATCTGCGTGCTCGTCTTGATCTGTAGGTCGAACTCCTGCTCGGTGAACTCGGCGATGCGCGTGAGGGTCTTGCCAAGCCGGCCCGACTTCTCACCGGCAAAGATCATCTGGGAGATCGAACGCGGGAACAGCGACGACTCGAACAGGCCGTCGCTGAGCTGTCCGCCACGCTGAAGGCGGTCTGACAGGTCGTCCCACAGCTCTTCGAACAGGACGTTGGTCGTGACCTGCCGCGTGGTCGAGAGCATGTCGAGGATGGGCACGCCCGCCTCGATCATGGTGCCCATGGTGCGGGTCGAGCGTGTGAGATAGAGCTTTCGGAACAGGTCGCCCAGGATCGGGCTGGAGAGCTTCACAACATCAAAGGCGCGCTTGCCACGCGTGGTCCGCACGGCAAGCATGAACGCGACGACAAGCGCGACCACCCCGCCAGAGTACGCGTACCAGTATGTGATGAGCTGGTCGGAGGTAAACATGAGGATCTGCGTGGGCATCGGTAGCGCCGCGCCGCGCGAGGCGAAGATCTCGGTGAAGCGAGGCAGGACCCAGATCAACAAAGAGATCGTCACGAGCGTGATCATGACAAGCAGGATGCACGGGTACGTCAACGCGCCTTTGATCTTGCGCGCGGTCGCGGCCTCCTGTGTGAGGTAGCTGCTGATGCGCTCGAGCATCTTGCCCATCGTGCCCGACATCTCGGAAGCGGCGACGAGCGAGATCATGACGGACGGGAACACCTTGGGGTGTTCTTTGAGTGCGGACGACAACGGCTCGCCGGACTGCACCTTGGTTGTGACTTCTTCAAGCACCGCCCGGAAGCGGTCGTTGTCGCACTGCTGTGCGGAGCAATCGAGGGCTTCGGACAACGGCACGCCTGTATCGACCATGACAGACAGCTGATGCGCGAAGCTGATGACGTGGTCGCGCTTGATGCGTCCGCCGCCGCCGCGTCGCGACGATTGTGCGATGTCCTTGCCGGCTTGCTCGGCCTGCTGTGATGCTATCTCGTCGAGCTTGACGGGGAACTTGCCTTCGCTGCGCAGAATCCCGCCCGCCTCGAGGACGGACGCGGCCTGGAGCAGGCCAGTGACCAGCTCGCCTTGCCCGGTGCGCGCCTTGTATCGGAAGTGGGCCATGGGTTGCGTTGCTCGCTTGGGGTCTGTGTGGTTGCTTTTAGACGGTGGTGGCGGTCATCAGCTCTTCGAGCGTGGTGAGGCCTGCGGCGGCTTTCTCCAAGCCGTCGTGTCGCAGCGTGGTGTAGTAGCTGTGCTCGCGTGCGGTCTTGCGGACTTCCTGAAGCGAGCCGCCACGCGCGATGACATCGAGCAATTCATCGTCGGGGATGAGCAGCTCGAAGATGCCGATTCGCCCTGCGTAGCCGGTGTTCCTGCACTTGGTGCAGCCGGTGCCTTGATAGAGCGTGGGGAGCTGGCCCTTGTGATCGACGAAGCGTTCGAGTGTGCGTTTGATCGCGCCGGTGAGCTCGATGGGCTCTTTGCAGTGCGTGCAGATCTTGCGGACGAGGCGCTGCGCGAGGACGCCGCGCAGCGCAGCTGCGACGAGGTACGGCTCGACGCCGACGTTGAAGAGCCGGGTCACGGCCGAGGGCGCATCGTTGGTGTGCAGGGTGGAGAGCACGAGGTGCCCGGTGAGCGCGGCCTGTGTGGCGATGCGTGCTGTTTCCTGGTCACGGATCTCGCCGAGCATGATGACGTCGGGGTCTTGCCGCAGCAGGGCACGCAGCGCGTTGGCGAAGGTGAATCCGGCCTTGTCGTGGACCTGGAACTGGTTGACGCCGGGGATGTTGAACTCGACGGGGTCTTCGACGGTGGAGATGTTGACATCGTCGGCGTTGACTTCGTTGAGCGCGGCGTAGAGGGTGGTGGACTTGCCCGAGCCGGTGGGCCCTGTGACGAGGAACACGCCGTTGGGCTGGCGGACGGTCTCCCGGAACTTCTCGAGCATCTCGTAGGCGAAGCCGAGCTTCTCGAGGCGCGTCATGGCGTTCTTGGTGTCCATGATCCGCATGACGACCTTCTCGCCGAACTTGCCGGGGCAGGTGCTGACGCGCAGGTCGATCTGC
This sequence comes from Phycisphaera sp., assembly GCA_036746415.1. Taxonomy (GTDB): domain Bacteria; phylum Planctomycetota; class Phycisphaerae; order Phycisphaerales; family Phycisphaeraceae; genus DAIOEG01. The sequence continues at coordinate 3,765 of DAIOEG010000188.1, forward strand.
CGCTTCTCGATACGGATGGTGATCCCGCCGTCCTGCGGGACACGTCGCTCGGAGATGTCCATACCCGCCATGATCTTGATGCGTGAGACGACGGCGTTGTGCATCTGATAGGGCGGGCAGATTTTTTCGTACAGCGATCCATCGACGCGCATGCGGACACGCATCTTGGCCTCATCGGGCTCGATGTGGATGTCGGAAGCGCCGTCCTTCACGGCTGAATAGATCAAGTAGTTCACGATCTTGATGACGGGCGAGGCCTCTGCGCCGGCCTCGATGCTGCTGAGGTCCTGGATCTCTTTTTCGACGACTGAGAGGTCGCCCAGCGAGATGTCGTCGAAGACCTCGTCGATGACGAAGACGTTGCCGTCGGGCAGATAGGCCTGGAGGGTCTGCTCGATGTCCTTGGCGGTGGTGGCGACGACCTGCGTGGGGTGGCCGGTCTTGCGTTCGATCTCCTCGATGAGGAAGACGTTGGCGGGTTCGTGGACGGCAATGGTGAGCTTGCCATCGACGAGGAAGAGCGGCAGGGCCTTGTTGCGTTCGATGTATTCGCGGGGCAGGAGCTCCATGACCTTGGCGTCGCAGAGCTTGGGCGTGATGCGGGCGAAGGGCACGCCGTAGGCCGAGGCCAGCGCGGCCATGACCTGGTCTTCCGCGACGAAGCCCATCTCGACGAGGACCTCGCCCAGGAGCTTCTTGATGCCTTTTTGTTTCTGTTGCCAGGCGATGGCTTCCTGCAGCTGAACGGCGGTGATCATGCCGCGTTCGATGAGCAGATCGCCGACGCGCGGGGGCGCGGCGCGGGGGGTGCTGGCGTGTTTTGTGTCGAGGGTTCGCATGGTGTTCACCTCAAACTTTTGATGGCGTCGTCGAGACTGCCGTGGCTGTCGAAGCGTGCCGACAGGCGTGTGATCTGCAGGATCTGGCTGATGGTTTCATTGACACCCGCGAGACGGACCTGGCCGAGCTTCTCGGTGCAGAGGTCCTGGAGCCAGAGCATGGCTTCAAGCCCCTTGGAATCCACAGTGTCGACCTGCGAGAGGTCCACCACGACGTCTCGAGTGCGATGTGCGAGGCGGTCCTTGGCGAGCGTTCGGAAGCCCGAGACCGCGTCCTCGCCGACGAACTCACCCTTGCAGGTGAACACCGTCATCTGGTCGTAGTCTTCATGCGTGAGTTTCATAGGGCTCCCCTTTCTCGGTCCGCGTTTCTTGCGCGACGCGTCCGCATGTCAAGGGGATCGACTGAATTTCAGCGCGTGTTAAGCCGTGTCCTCACGATTGTGACGTTGATGCGGGCCGGAGAGTGGGTTTTCGGACGTTCGCGGTTGTTATGCGACTTGCGTGCTGGGGATATTGAGGTCGTGGTGGCGCTGGTGCTCGTCGAGCTGCGCATCGAAGCTGGTGAAGTCGAGCTGGACGAAGGCCTCGACAAGTTGCGGGTCGAACTGTGTGCCTGCGCAACGTCTGACTTCGTTCAAGACGTCCTGGAGCTTGAGCGCGCGTCGGTAGGTGCGGTGCGAGCTCATGGCGTCGAACGCGTCGGACAGGCCGATGATCCGGCCGAAGATCGGGATGTCGTTGCCCGCGAGTTTATGTGGGTATCCGCGTCCGTCGAAGCGTTCGTGGTGGCAGAGCACGCCGGGGATGAGGTCGGCCATCTGTCGGATATCGCGCAGGATGTCGCTGCCGATCTGCGGGTGCATCTGGATGAGTTCAAACTCTTCGTCGGTGAGTCTTCCGGGTTTTCGGAGCACGGCCTCGGGGACGCCGATCTTGCCCACGTCGTGGACGAGGCCCGAGAGGTAGACGCGTTCGCAGGTGTGGCCGTCGAGGCCGACGCTCTCTGCGAGGAGCCGAGCGAGCAGCGCGACGCGTTCGGAGTGGCCGTGCGTGTAGCTGTCTTTGGCGTCGATGGCGCGT
>DAIOEG010000189.1:0-5684 GCA_036746415.1 Phycisphaera sp.
GCGGTCCTGGGGTATCCATCGCTGCGAGGACTTTGGCCGGATCGTCTTTGAGATGGTCGACGGCGGGCTGATGCACAAGACCGACCGCGACACCATCCACGATTTTGAGAACGTCTTTGACTTCCGCGAGGCGTTCGGCCCGGCGTCGGTGCAGCTGACGGTGGAGGTGTGAGAGTTTGATTTGAACCGCAGAGACGCGGGGAGCGCAGGGCAGGCAACGTCGGCCTGTTGCAACGTGTGCTTGATGTGTGGTGTTGCAGTTCTGCCGGGAGTGGGTTGGTTGCTTTCATCCCTGCAACGGTGGGCCGCGTTATCTTGATCGCCTATGAGCGAACAGACGCAAGGTGATCGGGCGGTTGTGCCTGCGGCGCAGGCATCGGCGGAGGGTCAGCCGGACCTGAGCCCGATGGGGACGCCTAAGACGCCGCTTTGGCGGTACCGGTGGTTTCAGGCGTCGCTGGGGGTGCTGCTTGCGCTGGCGGTCTTGAGTTACGTGTTGCCTGCGTTGTTTTCGCTGGTGTACGCGGTGCGTTCGGTGCTTGTGCCGGTGCTGGTGGGGCTGGCGCTGGCGTATGTGCTGAACCCGTTGGTGACGTGGCTGCACGTGAAGGCGCGGTTGCCCCGGCAGGTGACGGCGCTTGGCATGGTGTTGGGCGTGTTCGCGGTGACCATCGGCCTGACGTGGTGGCTGACGCCCAAGGTATACGCACAGTCGGCGGCGCTCGTGACAAACCTTGGGATCTATGCGCAGACAGTCACCGAAGAAGTCGCGCGCGAGTTTGAGATCGACCTGGACGAGGTCGGCCACAAGGTGCAGGAAGCGGCGACCGCAGCGCTCACCGGCGTGCCCACAACGCCGACGCCTGCCGGTGACAACGCGAAGCCACAGAGCAACGCGGCGCAGGGGGAGACGGACGTGGCCACGCTCGCGGAGACGCTCAAGAGCATCGACATGCAGACGGTGACCAACGCGCTCGCGCAGGTGCTCGACGTGGGCAGCGGCGCGATCGTAGGCGTGCTCGGGTTTGTGGGGTACCTCGCGGTGTCGCTGGTGATCGTGGTGTTCGTGTTCTTTTTTGCGGTGTGGAAGTGGGCGGCGTTTGTGGCGTGGTTCGACCCGTACTTGCCGGCGACTTACAAGCCACGCATCAAGCACATCACGCGTGAGATGGACCGTTCGGTGTCAGCGTTTATCCGTGGTCGGCTGGTGCAGGCGCTGGTGCTGGGGGCGTTTCTGTCGATCGGGTTTACAGTCGTGGGGGTGCCGTACGGCTTGTTGCTCGGGCTGATCGGCGGGACACTGAACCTTGTGCCCTATGCGGGGTTTGTCGTCTGGCCGATCGCTGTGGGGCTGTCGGTGATCGATGCGTTGTCGGGGGGCGCGGGGGCGGCGGTGTCGGCTCAAACAGCGGCGGACCTGGCAAGCGGGATGGCCTCCTTTGTCCCAGGCATGGCAAGCGACCCCGCCGACGCAACCGAGGCGGTCGACCAGATCGCCACCGCCGTGCAACAGGTCGCGCAAGGCGCGTTACCGACGGTGACCATGGAGCCGGCAAGCGCGTTCAGCTGGCTCTGGCACGTGATCCTGCCGACGGTGGTGTACTTCATCGGGCAGTCGCTGGACGCGTACATCGTGGAGCCGGTGGTGCAAGGTAAAGCGACGAACCTCGATGCGCTCAGCGTGCTGCTTGTCGTGCTCATCGGCGGGTCGCTCGCGGGGCTGCTGGGCCTGATGCTGGCGATCCCGATCGCGGCGTGCTTGAAGATCCTTTGGAAAGAAGTCATTGCGCCGCAGGTAAGACAAGTCGCGTCGCAGTCGTAACGCGGAAGGGGCCGAAGGGTCAGGGGCTGTGAGGTCAGTGACATGCAGGGCAGGCAGCGGAAGACGCGCGGTGCATTTGCCTCACAACTTCCTCAGCCGATGCCGATCAACTTCATCTTACGCCCCAAGCCCTCAGCCCCCCAGTTCCTTGAGTTTCTCCAGGTACGTCGTCACCGTGGCGACCACCGTGGCGTGCGACCACGTGAGCGGGCTGACGGACAGCGGCGCGTTGCTGATGGGGTGGACCTGTTCAGCCAGCACACCCGAAGGCAGCGCGCGGTCGGCGACCCACTCGAGGAACTTCGCCGCGTCCTTGAGTTCTGCGACGGTCTTGGCGCTGGCGATCTTCCAGTCGGCGATCCACAGGGTGCAGATGAACCACGGGTTGCCGGGGATCTTGTCGATGTCGTCACTGACTTGGTGGTAGTAGTCGTTGATGTAACGCGCGACCCCGCCGACGTGGGTCTTGACGGTGAGGCGGGCCTCGACCTGTTCCATCGTCTTGCGCACGCGCTCATCGTCAACTGGCAGCAGGCCCAGGGCGAAGATGGCGAACATCGAGGCGTCGATGTTCTCGTCGGGCTCCAGCTCGATGGCGAGCTTGTCGCTGCCCGCGCCCCCGGAATATTTCTTACGCGACTTGCCTGCGCCGGCGTGGGCCTCATCGGTGGTGGAATTCAGCGTGGGCGTGGGCGCTCGGCCCGCAAACACCTCGGCCATCAGCTGCGCGTTGCGGTCGATATCGAGCGGAAACACGCGTCTTAGGAACCGCTGCTTGTCCTCGCTCCACAGGTGCTTGCAGAACGCGCCGCGGACCTCGGCGGCGGCGAGGGCGTATTGCTGGGCCCGGCGTTTGTCGCCGAAGCACAGCGCGAACTCTTCGGCGGCCTTGAGCCCCGCGTAGACGGTGGCAACGCTGAAGCTGTGCACGCCGTACCGCTCTTCCCACAGGTCGTAGCTGACCAGCGGCAGCTTGGTGTCGGGGTCGCGGAACATGACGAGGAAGTCGGCCGCCGGCCGGATGAGGCGCGGCCAGAGCGGCCGGGCAAACTCGATGTCACTCTTGCGCTCGAAGTGTCGCCACAGCGCCCACAGCACCAGTGCCGTCTCATCCTCCTGGATCGGCATCTGAGGCCGACCCTTGACATCCACCCACGGGTGCCAGGACGAGGCGGGCGAGCCATCGGGGTTGTACTTGTGCAGGAACATGCCGCGCGGGTGCAGCAGCTCGGCAGAAAACGAGAAGAAGCGTCGAGCAAGGTCGCTGAAGCCCGCGCCGTCCATCGCGTCTGCGACAAACGCACCGTCGCGCGGCCAGAGGTACGAGTACGTGTCGCGCGCGAACTGCATGATGTCCGTGTCGTTGGCGGCGATGATGGCCCCACGGTTGTCGCACTGGGTGCGGACGAGCAGGAGCGAGCGGTGGAAGAGGTCGGTGACCTTGGGCGACAGCCCCGTCTGGGCGCTGCTGCCGAACTGCACGGTGGTGCCCTCGAGCCAGAGCTTCCAGAAATTGCGGGTGCGGTCGATGACGCCCTGCGGGCTTTCGCGATGGAGGAAGCGGTGCAGCTCGGAGAGTTGCTCGTAGTCGAAGCCGGCCCCGATGACGAGGTAAAGGGTGCGCGACGCGTGCGGCTCGACGTGGACGCGGACCATCATCGTGGAGTCGACGGCCCCCTGCGCGATGGGGTTCATGCCCAGCGAGCCGTCCTCCGCGTCACGCCACGTCCCTTCCGCGCCGCCGAAGCCCGCGGTGCCTGTCGCGTATTCGTCGGTCTGCTGGTCTCCGTCGAGGTAGAAGCAGGCCATGAGGTAGCGTGAGGCACGGTAGTGGATGATGCTGCGCAGCTGCGGGTCGTAGTAGGCGGTGTCGCCGACCTTCGTGCCATACATGTGAAAGTCGTTGTGGTGCAGCAATCGCACCTCGCGCGCGTGGTCGCATTGGTTGTGGACCTCGATGCGCCGCACAAGAACAGCCCGGTGAAAGTCAACCACATCGCAGCACTTCAGTTCGAGCGACAACTGCTCGTGCCGCATCGAGACATCGGTCGCGAGTGTGTTCGGCTCGTAGAGCAGCTTGGTGGACCAGCCGTCGTCCGACCAGTAGACACGGCTCTTGCGGCGGTCGCCGCCCTGCTTCCCACGCGGCAGCTCGGCCCAGACGCCAAACCGGCACGGCCCGCCGACGTGGTTCTCCTGCCCCACGTGCGGGAAGTACAGGTCGCGGATGCGGTACTGCGAGTCAAAGGTCACCAACATCTGCCCGTTGCCCACGGGGATATCACGCGGCATGGTCGCTCCCTGATCGATGCAAACCCTTGGCTGAGCGGTGCCCACGCCTCAAGGGGTCGGTACGGAGCATATCGGATCGACACCGGCGTCTCGCGCTCCGCACAGCCCAACGCGACTGGCAGCACCGCAGCGTCGGCCAAGGCCCGCACACCAGCTGCAGGTCACGCCACGGTGATCCGGTGTTGAACATCCATACGATCGCGTTCATGACACCCGACAGTAACACGGCGGGCGTGCCGTCGGCTGGCGCATCGGACGCGTCAGTGGTCAGACCCCACTCGCTCGTCCGTCAGCACGCGGCGGTGCATGGCAACTTCTTTCGCCACCGCGACAACGAATCGCCGCAGCACGTTACAGACACCGCCTAGTTCGACGATGGGTCCCGGGGCACGATCGACCCCGGTAACCGTTCGCGCAGCTGCTCGCTCGACACGCAACGCACCAGCCGCACCCACTCCTGCTCATCACTGGAAAACACACGCTCCACCGATGCACTCGTCACCAGCCACGCCTCCGACTCCATCTCACGCTCCAACTGCCCCGGACCCCACCCCGAATACCCCGCGAAATACTTCGCAGGCCCGCCCTCCCAACACAACAACCCCTCGACGAGCGCCGGGTCGGTCGCGAAGTAAACACCCGCCAACACCGTCACCTCCGCCCGGCTCGCATCGCTGTGCAGCACCATCAACGGCCCCTCACACGGCCCGCCACGGTGCAACAGACAACCCACCGTCACCTCCAACCCGCTCACCTCCCCCACCGCGTCCCGCAACGCCACCTCCGTCGGCTGGTTCAACACCACCCCCATCGCGCCCCCCTCCCCGTGCTCAATCAACAACACCACCGAACGCTCAAAATTCGGGTCCGCCATCGAAGGCGCTGAAATCAACAACCGGCCTTGCAACGACTCCACGCCCGTAGTGTAAACACGCCAAGATGCGGGAGTGGGGAGTGGGTGCTCTGGAGTCGTCAGAAGAGAGGGGTCAGGGATCAGGGATCGGAGAATCACAGACCAATCAACTCTTACACGCCGACGCTGAGCGCAGCGAAGCGTCTGGCTCCCCTGGCCACCAGACACTGGCCAGTCCTCAACACCCACTCCCCACGCCCCCGGTAAACTGCATCCCGATGCAACGACTCTACCGACTCCGCTCGGCCATCCAGTCCTGCTTCCTGGGCAACCAGCAGGCCGTCGAGAAGCTCCTCACCTGCCTGCTCGCGCGCGGCCACGTCCTCATCGAAGACGTCCCCGGCGTCGGAAAAACCACCCTCGCCACCGCCCTCGCACGCTGCCTCGACGCCACGATCAACCGCGTTCAACTCACCCCCGACCTCATGCCCGCCGACATCCTGGGCGTCACCGTCTGGGACCAGCAAAGGTCCGAGTTCACCTTCAAGCCCGGCCCCATCTTTGCCAATATCGTCGTCGCCGACGAGATCAACCGCACCACCCCACGCACCCAGTCCGCGCTCCTTGAAGCCATGAACGAGTCGCAGGTCTCCATCGACGGCCACACCCGCCGACTCCTCGACCCCTTTCTCGTCATCGCCACCCAGAACCCCTTCG
>DAIOEG010000190.1:0-5629 GCA_036746415.1 Phycisphaera sp.
CCACGCCACGCAGCATCGCCAGCTCCTGCTCCTTCTCATCCAGCTGGCTGCGCAGGTCGATCACCGTCTCGTCCGCCGCCAAGGCGCGCGTCCGCCACTTGTCCACCTCGGTCTGCGATACGCAGCCCGTGCCCAACACCGTCAACGACAACAACAACAGCGACCCGGCGACAGACTTGAAAGTCATGATGCGATTCCTCAATGGTTCCTGATCGTTCCCTGATCCCGCCGAGTGAAGGGCACTCCCACCCCACTCGACACGGCGTGGATTCTAACGCATCCTGCACCCCCTCGCACCCGACCTTTACGCCCCATGGCTCGGTGGCCTTCAGGCCTCCGAGCGATCACCCGTAACATCCGCGTGATGCCCCCGCACCACGCGCCCACTCTCCACCACGCCTACGCCGTCGCCAACCCGCTGGGCAACACCTACTCCTCCGGATGCGTCGCCGTCATCGACCGCCACGCCGTCGCCTTTGGCCACGCATCCGACCTTCAACGGGACTACCCCGACGCTCTCGCCGTCCACCACGGCCACGTCCTCCTCACGCCCCCGCACATCAACACGCACACCCACCTCTCACTCCACGCCATCGGCCCGCAACCGCACGACCCCACACGACAGACCTTCATCGACTGGATCATGGCCATCGGCCCACTCCTCCAACACGCGCTCGATGCGCAGAGTGCCACCATCGCGCGAGCCGCTGCACACGCCGCAACACTCGCGCAGCAATCCGCCGTCGAGGCCGTTGGCGATATCACGCTCCGGCAAGACGCCATCGAGACTTTCCACGCCGTCGCCGCCACCGGGATCCATGGCACGTGCTTCCTCGAACTCCTCGCCGCCTCCGAGCAAACACTGCCCGTACAGCTTCAAAGACTCGAACAACTCAAAGAGCTTTCTTCCAAGCGGCACCACATGCAGTTGGGCCTGCAACCGCACGCGCCGTACTCGACACTGCCCGCGCTGTACGACGCCGTGGTCGTTGTCGCTTCGCAACTGCGGCTCCCGCTCAGCACGCACCTCGCAGAGACACTTGACGAGGCAACCTTCATCGCCACTGCGACAGGTCCGTTCCGCGATTTTCTCCAACTGCTCGGCCTGTGGTCTGATGCAACGGTCGGGCACTACAACCATAACCTCTCGCCTGTCCGCTGGCTGGAGCCGATCCTCCGACGCGCACCGAGCGATCAGCCGTGGCTCCTCGCCCATTGCAACCACGTCAGCGATGACGACATCGCAACCCTGGCACAGTGCAACGCGAGCGTCGCCTACTGCCCGATCGCCAGCGAGTACTTCGGCCACACACGACACCGATACCGCGACATGATCGACGCCGGCATCAACGTCTGCCTTGGCACCGACTCCATCCTCTGCCAATCGCCCAACAACCCGCAACCCTACAACCTGCTCGCGGCCATGCGACGACTTTACGACCGCGACCGCACCGACCCCGCGCTCTTGCTCCGTATGGCCACCACGCACGGCCGACGCGCATTACAACTCCAAACACACCCCACCCTGCTCGCCTCAATCCCACTGGACGTCAACGACGACACGCCACCCCTGATCCAGATGCTGACCTCACAACACCCCGCGACGGCGGTCGTGCTTTGAAACGTAAGCAAAGCAGTTTGAAACCGCGGACGGACGCGGATGAGCCAGCGATTTCAACCACTTTGATGTGTTGTGCTTCACTCCAACTCATCCGATGATCGATCTTCTTCTCATCTGCGTCCATCCGCGTTCATCCGCGGTTACAAACTGACTTCGAGACCACCATGCCACAACATGCACCACCCCCGCGTCTGGGTTACATCGGCCTTGGCATCATGGGCCACGCGATGGCCCGCAACCTTCAGAAGGCCGGCCACGCGCTCACGATCTACAACCGCACGCCGCCGGATCAGAAGCCCGCGCTACACGAGTTGCTCGACGCCGGTGCGGTGTGGGCCGAGTCGCCTGCGCAGGTCGCGGCGCGGTCCGACATTGTGTTCCTGAACGTGACGGACACGCCGGATGTCGAACAGGTGCTCTTCAGCGTCGCCGGTGTTGCGGCCGGCGCGGATGAAGATGTGGGGTGCCTCGTGGTGGATCACTCGACGATCAGCCCCACGGCGACCATCGCGTTTGCCGAGCGCTTGAGGCCCTATCACATCACGCTGCTCGACGCCCCCGTCTCCGGCGGCGATGTGGGCGCGCGCAATGGCACGCTCTCCATCATGATCGGCGGCCCCGTCGATGCGATCGGAATCGTGCTGCCCTTATTGCAGCACGTGGGCAACACCATCACCCGCGTCGGAGACACCGGCGCGGGGCAAGCCTGCAAGTCCTGCAACCAGCTCGCGGTGCTGGCCAACCTGCTGGGCGTCTGCGAAGCGCTCAAGCTCGCAGACAAGCTGCACCTCAACCCGCACATCATGATCGAAGCACTCGCCGGCGGAGCGGCTCAGTCATGGCAACTCCAAAACCTCGGCCCGCGCATCGCCAACAACGACCAAGCCCCCGGCTTCAAAGTCAAAGACGCCCTCAAAGACCTGCGCACCGTCCAACAAACAGCAGAGTCAATGGGCCTCCCAACCACCCTTGCCGACATGCTGATCGCACGCTACGAGCTGCTCACTGATGCGCAGCAGCAGACCCTGGGAACACAGGCACTGTCGCTCACTTGAAGTTGTCGCAATCCTAGACCCGCGAACCTTGGCAACACCCCCGAGATCCACCGTGGCTTGATCGGTTCGCATCGATCTCTCCGATGCGCTTCGAGCGCAGCGCGTCGTATCTCAGTGAGTGCTTGCAAGCACCTAGGCCCTTTGCGGCGGTCAGGCCGAGTGGCTTGGACGTGCCACGGATGGGTGGTTCTGACTCATGTGACTTGCAGGGCCGTGTGTAGGAGGCGAGGGATCGGGCCTTGCCCAGCAGGCAGGTGGCGGTGCTGATGCGTGTCAGCCCGGGCTGCGTGTCATGGTCCCGCAATCACCCGATGCGACCGTACGCATGTTGCATACGCGGATGCATCTTGCGACGGCGCAGGGGTGTTCTTTAGTAATCGTGTCCGCGCGCATCCGGCGTTGAACGATCGGCAATGCGTGGATTGCGTGCAGCGCGTCGTTTCGTTGTCTGCTTCGTATCTTTGCGGCTTCGTGGTTGTTACGGATGCTCTCAGTTGCCCCGCCAGAACCGAGGCAGCACCAGCACCAACAGCGCATAGACCTCGAGTCGGCCCAGCGCCATCAGCACGCACATGACGACCTTGCTCTCGGGTTGGAAGAAGCCGAAGTTCTGCGTCGGGCCGACCATGTGGAGCCCGGGTCCGATGTTCATGAGTGTCGCGACCGATGCCGTTGCCGAGGTGACAAAGCTGATGCTTCCTGTGGGTTCAAAGACGTGGATCAGCAGCGTCCCGCAGACCCACAATGCGAGCATGATGAGTGTGAAGCACAGCACCGCCTGCCGGACTTCAGGGTCGACGACATGCCTGCCCAGCCGGATGGTGCGGACCACCGTTGGCCGAAACACCCGCTCCACCTCGGCCGCCAGCACCTTGATCACCAGCACGATGCGCACCACCTTGATGCCGCCGCCGGTTGATCCCGCGCAGCCGCCCACGAACATGAGCAGCACCAGGATGGACTTGGCCGCAAACGGCCAGAGGTTGAAGTCCGCCGTGCCGTAGCCCGTGGTCGTCTGGATGCTGACCGCTTGGAATGCCGCATAACGGATCGCCTGCCCCACGTCGGCGACCCGCTCCAAGCCCGCGGTCGTCACGATCTTCTGACCCACCAGCATGGACGCGATCAGCAGCGTCGCCCCGCCCACGATCATGAGGTACGCCCGCAGCTCGGTGTCCTGATAGACCTCTTTGAAATGCCGGTTGAGCAGTTGATAGTAAAGACCAAAGTTGACGCCGGCCAGCACCATGAACAACGTGATCACCACGTCGATCCAGACGCTGTCATACGCCGCGATGCTCGCGTTGCGTGTCGAATACCCACCCGTGCCAAGCGTTGCAAAGGTGTGGCAGATGCTGTCGAACACGCTCATGTCGCACAGCCAGAGCAGGATCGCCAGCGCCACGGTCATGCCCAGGTAGATCAGCCATAGCGCACGAGCGGTCTCTCGGATCCTCGGCCTCACGCCCGCCTTGGTCGGCCCGGTCGTCTCGAACTGCATCATCCGCTTGCCGCCCGCGCCCACCAACGGCAGCACGGCCACGAACAACACCACGATCCCAAGCCCGCCCAGCCAGTGCGTCGTCGCCCGCCAAAGCAGCAGCCCCTTGGGCAACGACTCCACGTCCGACAGCACCGAAGCGCCCGTGGTCGTCAGGCCCGACATGCTCTCGAAGTAACAGTTGATGACGCTAGAAAAAACGTGCGGAGATAAAAGACCGTCACCGATCGGCTCGCGCAGAAAAGACCAGGCATAAAAGGGCACAGCCGATGTCCCCGCACCAATGATCCACGTGAGCGCCACCAGCAGCAGCGCATCGCGCCGGCCCAGAAACTCGATGCGTCCCCCCTTGCCCGCCAGCAGGAGCACGCCGCCCAGCCCCGCGTTCACGACCACGCCCACGAGCAGCGCCTTGACCGCCGCCGCCTCTGCCGAACCCGTGCCGCCAAAGCCCAGGAGTTCTGCGAAGGTCACCCCGCCCATGCACATGGCGAGCACCAGCATGAGCAGCCCGAGTTGTCGAAACACGACCGGATAATTCACGCAGTCAACCTATCGCAAAGTCCCGCTCCACGCCCGCTCAGCGCAACGCCTCGCATCACCCGCCGAACAACTTGCGCAGCTCGCGGCGTGTCTTTGCCGGCGCAATCAGCATCACCGTGTCGCCCAGCGCCAGCCGGTCGTCGGCCGAGGGCACGAACGTCTTGCCTTCGCGCTGGATCACCGCGACCAGCGCATGGTCGGGTAGCTCGATCTCACGCAAAGACTTGTCGGTCAACGCCGACGCCGCGCCCGTCACCCGCGCCTCGTATACCTCGGCAACACCCCGCGCCAGCGACGCCAATGGCCGGATCGCGCCCGTCTCCATCCGACGCAAGATCTCGTGCACCGCCGATGCGCGCGGAGAAAACGCGCGGTCGATCCCGATGTGCGACAGCAGGTGCAGGTACGTCGGCCGTTGCAACACCGCGATCGCCTGCTTAGCCCCCATCGTCTTGGCACGCGCGGCGGCGAGGATGTTCGTCTCGTCGTCATCGGTGACAGCAATGAACGCGTCCGCCTGGTCCACCCGCTCGTCCAGCAGCACGTCACTGTTGATGATGTCGCCGGTCAGCACCGTTACCCACGGCAGTTTTTCCGCCAGCCTCTCGGCCCGCTTGTGGTCGCTCTCAAACAGCCGGACCTGGAAGTTCCGGGAGTTCAGCTCGCGGCAGATCCAAACCGACTGCGACGAGCCGCCCATCACCATCACCTTGTAACGCCTCGGCGAATCGACGCTGAAAAGCCGCATCACCCGCGCGATGCTGTCTTCCTCGCCCAGCACCGTCACCGTGTCGCCCGGCGAGAGCTCCGTCGCGGCGTTGGGACGAAACGCCTGCTCGCCACGCTCCACCGCCACAATGAGCGTGCAACGCGGCAGCGACAGGTCGCGCAGCGGCGTGCCCACGGCCT
>DAIOEG010000191.1:0-4251 GCA_036746415.1 Phycisphaera sp.
TAGCGGTCGTGGGTCACGGCGATGACCGTGCCTTCGTACCGCTGCAGGTGCTGCTCGAGCCAGGCGATGCTCTCGGCGTCCAAGTGGTTGGTCGGCTCGTCGAGGATCAGGACATCGGGCTTCTTCAGCAGCAGTCGGCAGAGCGCGACGCGGCGCTTCTCACCGCCCGAGAGGACGCCGACGACCTGCTCGGAGGGCGGGCAGCGCAGGGCGTCCATCGCCATCTCGAGCTGGCGGTCGAGGTCCCAGAGGTTGTGCGTGTCGATGAGTTCCTGGAGTTTTCCTTGTTTGACAAGGAGTTTCTCCATCGTGTCGGCGTCGAGGTCGGGGCTGCCGAGCTGGTCGCTCACGGTGTTGAATTCGTGGACGTAGTGGGCCTTCTCGCCCATGCCTTCGGCGACGATGTCGCGGACGGTCTTGGCGGGGTCGAGCTGCGGCTCTTGCTCGAGGTAGCCGAGCGTGATGCCGTTCTGGAGGGAGACCTTGCCTTCGTAGTTGCGATCGACGCCTGCGAGGATTTTGAGGAGCGAGGATTTGCCCGAGCCGTTGAGGCCCAGGACGCCGATCTTGGCCCCGTAGAAGTAGGAGAGGTGGATGTCTTTGAAGAGGTCTTTTTTGCCGAAGCTCTTGGTGACACCGACCATGGAGTAGATGATTTTGTGCGGTTCGTCAGGCATCTGTGTCTTCAGCGGGGCGTGGGTCTGGGGATGGTTGGCCGGGCAACGTGTGCGCAATCCCGCGGGGTGTTAAGAGGATCAGCGGCGTGTGCAAGCTGCGCTTGCAGCGACTCAATGGCAACGCGCCAGAGGTTAGCACGTCAATCGTGTGTGCGGTCTTCGGCCAGAGGTGCGCATGCGTGTCGTGCCAGCCGGCCGTGTGCCCGGCTTGGGAGCAATCGGTGGTCGCATCGGTTGCACGAACCAGCGGCCCGGCTTAGAAGGACGGTGGTGCAAACACGACCCCACACACTTCGGCCCGCCGCGCTTGGACTGACGCCATCGTTTGGGTTTGGGGACCGCCTGGGGCTGGCGACGCCGGGGCACCTGGCGGCGCTTCGGCGTGAGGGCGGGGCGATCAAAGGCGTCTTTGCGCAGCAGTCGATCCGTGAGATGGCTCGCACCCGGCGAACCGCTGATGAGGTCATGCGTGCGGCGACAACGTCGCTAGAACGCGCGGGCTTTGACGATGTGTGGGGCGCGGATGCGGACCACTTGAAGACGCCTGCGGATGTGGATGTGACGGCCCGCGCGGGGTTCGTCTTCTTCACGATCGACCCGTCCGAGCACGTCGATCAGTCGGCGGATGGGTACAGCGCGGCGGAGGTGGAGGCGCGGTACTCGGCCGTGCCGTGGTTCGAGCGGTATGCGGGGCGAGTGATGCGGTTTGGGGAGGGTGTTGAGGTGGTGTTTGATACGGGGGTGGTGAAGCGGGCAGCGGTGAAGTACGGCCGGGCGATCGAGCACGCGGTGTCGTTGGCGTCGCACATTGCGCGGGTGGCGGGCGAGTTGTCGCAGGAGCACGAGGTCGAGGTGTCGATCGATGAGACGGCTGAGCCGACGACGCTGGCGGAGCACGTGATCATCGCCGAGCAGTTGTTGGAGCGGGGCGTGAAGCTCGTATCGCTTGCGCCGCGGTTCATCGGTGAGTTGGAGAAGGGCGTGGATTACATCGGCGACCTGTCGGCATTGGAGCGATCGATGCAGGCGCACGCGGCGATTGCGCGGACGCTCGGGCCGTACAAGCTGTCGCTGCACTCGGGCTCGGACAAGCTGTCGATGTACCCGCTGTTTGCCCGTGCGACGCGGGGGTGCTTCCACGTGAAGACGGCGGGCACGGCGTATCTCGAAGCGCTGCGCGTGGTGGCGCATCACGATGCGCCGCTGTTCCGTGACATCGTGCGGTTTTCACGCGCCCGTTACGACGCGGACAAGGCGACGTATCACGTCCACGCGACGCTGGCCGATGTGCCCGCGCCCGAGCAGGTCGGCAGCGATGTCGAGCTGGAACGGCTGTATCTGGAGCGGTGGGCGGATGTGCCTGCGGGCAAGGGGTTCACGGCTGCTGGTCGGCAGGTGTTGCACTGCACGTTTGGTTCGGTGGTGACGGACTCTGCGATGGGCCGGGCGTTTCGTACGTGCCTTGAAGCGCACCCGGATACGTACGTGCAGGTGTTGTCGGAGCACTTCGGGCGTCACTTGCGTGCGCTGCGCATCGCGTGACGATGCACGGGCCGGCACGCCTGTCATCGGAACATCTGATCGCATGATGCGTGATCTTGATGGTGTGTTGACGGGTACGGCGCGTACGTTGGCGTGATGCTGCGTCGCTCAACGCCTACGGAATCAAGGGAATCTGCCAAACCTGTCAACCTTGTTGTTGCGTGGATGAAGTGCGCTGCGCGCGGCGTGTGTCGCTGTATGGTGTGGCTTGGCCAAGCGTGCTGGCCGAGTGCACGGGTGCTTCCGTTCACGGGGCCCGCGTCGCTTGTGTCGGCGGAGCCGGGCGAGCGTCGGGTGTTTTTTCACGGTCGCGTGATCGTGACCCCGCCTTCGCGACGCGCTCAAACGTCGGCCAGGGAGTGCTGACATGGAGCTGCACCTGCTGCGGGCGCTGGTGGCCGTCGCCGACACCAGCAGCGTCACGCGCGCCTCGGAGCTGCTGCACTGCACGCAGCCGACGGTGAGCGGGCAACTGAAAACACTCGAAGCCCGGCTGCGCTTGCAACTCTTCACCCGCAGCGGGCAGGGCATGCGCCTCACCGATGCCGGGGCCCGGCTGCTCGTCCCCGCGCGCGACATGATCGCCCGGGCCGACGCACTCGAAGCACTGGCACAGTCGCTGCGCAACGGCGTCGCCGGCACGCTGCGCGTCGGGCTCAACAGCCCGCCGGCGTGGTTCCAACACACGGCCATCTGGTCCGCGCTGGCGCAGCGTTGCCCGCAGTTGTCCGTCACGCTCGAACAATCCACCAGCGGCGAGGTGACGCAGGGCCTGCGCGACGGCCGACTCGACGTGGGTTTCTTTGAGGGCGCTGCGCATCGGTCGCTGCGCGCGATCGTGCTGGCCAAGGTGGAGGTGGCGCTCATCGTGCCGAGCGTGTGGGCGAGTGATGATGAGCCGATCACGCTGGAGGCATTGCGCGATTGGCCGTGGGTGTTCACACGGCCGACGTGTTCGTATCACAAACTGTTCGAGTCGTTGTGGCAACCCGATGCGCAGCCGACGCAGATGCGCTACGAGATCGACCACTGCAGCGGGTCGGTGATCGAGTTGGTGTCGGCCGGCCTCGCCGCGTCGCTGGTCGAGCGTCGCACCGCCGAGGCCGCAGCTCGGCTTGGCCGGGTCACGATCTGCGACTTCTTCGCCCCGTCGCTGCCGCTGCACGGCGGCGCGTTGTCATCGAGGGCGCAAGAGCCAGCGATCGCGGCGTTTCTGGAGACGTGCGCTGTGTTGCAAGCCACGCTCAACAGTGCGAAGCGGGTCGATCAACGCGCGGCAACTTCAGCGTGCGCGTGACAAGGGCGGTCAGTCGTCGGGGTGTTCATCGGGGACGGCGAGTGTGGTCTTCATGACTTCGCGCAGCAGCATGGTGGCGTACGCGCCGCGGGGGAGTTCGAAGGTGACGCGGAGGTATGGGCCGTGCTCGTCGGAGCCGCTGGAGTAGTCCAGGTCGCGGGGCAGGATGCGGAGCGGGCGGCGCGAGCCGGCGGTGTCGGCCCAGGGGGTGGGCTGGGTGAGCATCTCCAGGGTGAGTCCCTGCGCGATGATGGCGTCGCGCTCTAGCGCGCCGGCGATGTCGCTGGCCTGTGTCATGTCGGTGCCCCAGAGAGGGCCCGAGGGGCAGACGGCAAAGGTGGGCACTCGACCACCGGGCGCGTTTTCGGCGGCTGCGGTCTGCGCATCGACGGCGAAGACGGCGCGCGAGTCTTCCTTCCACGCCAGGTCGCCCGCGATGAGCTGGTTCCATGTGCCTTCGCGCACCCGGCGGTCGAGCAACGTGTTGAACACGGCCGACTGCAACGCGGAGACGAGGAAGCTGCGCTGCGTCTTGTGGATCGCGCGCACGGCCTGCTCGGGCGTCTTGTGCTGGCGCAGCGCATCGAGCGCCTGGCGGTCGTAAGGCAGGCCGCGCGGCCAGTGGTCGAGGGCTTGCAGGTAGTCGCCGGCTCGGTAGTGGGTGGCGCCTTCGCGGGTGGGGACGGAGCCGGGTTCGGTGGCGCGTTCGGCCCAGACGTGGCCGATCTTTTCGAA
>DAIOEG010000191.1:4261-5613 GCA_036746415.1 Phycisphaera sp.
GTCGCCGGCTCGGTACTGGGCGCGTGCGATGGCGAGGTCTTCGCTGTCCGTCGGGCCTGCGTTGCCCAGGAGTTCATCGAGCAGGGACTGGTAGTCGCCCGTCAGGAGCATCCGGCCGAGGGTGTGCGAGTTGCCTCGGTAGCCGAAGCGTTGCTCGCCGATGTAGTTGGGGAAGCCGGCGGCGGCGATGTGGTCGAGGATGGGCTTGGCCTGGACGACGCAGGTGGGCTGGACGCCGCGGACCTTGAGGACAAAGCGGTTCCCGCCGTGGTGGCCTCGGCGGAGCTTGTTGGCGTGGCGCTCGGCCCAGAGCACTTTGATCTTGGGGTGGTGCTGGATGCGTTCGACGGCCTGCGCCTCGGCGGGGACGTCGGCCTTGGGCAGGTGGATGGAGACGTGCTGGCGGGTGATGGCGTGCTTGTCTTTGAGGCCCGCGTAGCCGACGTGCTCGCTGCCGACGCGGAAGTCCTTAGCGACGCGCTTGAGCAGCTCCATCGTGGTCAGCTCGCGCTTCTCGACGTAGAGGTAGAGGTGCTCGCCCTTGCCGGTGGGCTCGTAGAGCGGCTGCTCTTCGACGAGGAAGTCCTCGGGGCGCTCTTTGAGGACGCCACCGACGCCGGGGTGGTCGGGGTTGAGGTAGGCGAGTGAGTGGGTGGGGTGCATGGGGGTCAAGTCCCTGATCAATCCATGTGACCGATCTGGCGCTGGATGAAACGAGCAAAAAGTGGCACCGCAAAGGCGTACTTTCCATGACGGTTTTTGTATATCAACCCAGCCTGGCTGAGGCTTCCGAGCATCTGATTAACGTGGCTGGAGGAGAAGGGTTTGCTGGTAGTGGTGTTCGAGCGCTCCACAATTTCTTGAACGGTGAACTCTTCTTCGCAGTGGTCGAGTTTGGCAATGATTAGAAGCAAGTCACGCTGACGGTCCGTGACGCGTGACCACCTGCCGGCAAAAAAATCGGTATCAAGCTTCCGGACGATGGCTTGGACAGGGATCTCGGGTGCCGGGGATTTTTCCCAGTCGGTCTGGACCCAGATGTCGTAGACCTCTCGACAGATGAACTGAATAAAGTACGGATAACCACCTGCGATCGACACAACCTCGGTCACCGAATCATCCGTAAACTTGACAGGGCACTGTTGTGTCTCAACGGGTTTGAGGATGGCGTCACGACTCTCGGCCGGCGTGAGCTTGTCGAGCAAGACCACCCGGAACATGCGCTCAGCATAGGTTCGGGCGTCGACAAGCTTGGGAAACAGGGTTGGGAGACCTGTCAAGGCGAGCATGAAGGGCACGCCTTGACGCTGAATGGATTGAAAGACATCCAGTAGCAGGGAGAGTGGGTATTG
>DAIOEG010000192.1:0-5586 GCA_036746415.1 Phycisphaera sp.
AAGCTCATCAAGAAAGTTGGCACGATCATCAAGTGCGAAGCGCCCGGCCCGTCCGAGGCGGTCAAGTGGGTCGTCGAGCGTGCAACCACCGAGCACGGTTGCAAGATCGAACGCGATGCCGCCGCGCTGCTGGTGGAACGCATGGGCGCGCACCTGATGGCCCTCGACACAGAGCTGGGGAAACTCTCGGCGAGCGTCGGCGAGCGCGGCGTCGTGGACCGCGCAGCCGTCGAGTCGGCTGTGGGCCGAAGCAACGACGAAAAGGCGTACGCCCTCCAGAACAAGCTGCTGGCGGGGATGGCGAAGCGTTCGGCCGGCCGGATGATCGAGGGCGTGCACGAGCTGATCGATGACGGCGGCCAGCCGGACGTGCTGATGATGTACATGGCAGCGGACCTGCTGCGCAAGCTCGCGGTGGGCGCGACGATGAAGCGTGGCGGGGCAACCGAGGCGCAGGTGAATCAGGCCGTCAAGGTCTGGGGGCCGGGCGTCGCACCGTTTCACGCGGTGCTGCGTCGCATGAGCGATCGTGAGGCACGATCGATGCTGGACCTCGCATTGACGCTGGACGGCCGGGGCAAGTCGGGGCTGGGCGACCCGACACGGAATCTCGAACGGCTGTGCGTGGCGCTTGCCGATGAGTGACAATGAGCGTTGGGCTTGCCGGCGATGGAATCGCCGGGCAGATGGTTTGCAGCATGGAGGCACACAACGATGCGACGTGGCAAGCAATGGAACCGACGAGGTGGTGGCCTGGGTGTGACGGTCTTGGTGGGGCTAGGGCTCGGCGGATGCGCGAGTAGTCCGAGTCGGGACGCTGCCAATGAGATCACGGGGGAAGTCGTCATCGGTCCCAAGGGAGCGGTACCGACAAGGTATGTCAACGCGCCGGTGGATGTGCAGGGCGGGGTGACCACACAAGCGGCGTACCGCCCGAGGCCCGCAGCGACGGTGGAGTGGTTGGAGATGCCCGCACCGCAAGTCGCCGCGGCACCGGCCCCCGTTGTCAATGGTGTTGCACAAGCGGATGCAGCAAGTGCGATGGCCGCAGAACCCGCGGGACCGAACGTGCAGGACACGCCCACACCGGTACCCACTGTTGAGCCGATGGACCGAGGTGCGCTGATCAAGCGGTTGCAGGACGAGTTGATGACGACCGATGCGCAGAGCCCCGCGATGCGTCGGGCGTTGCAGGCGGTCGCGCTGTCGATGGTGTCGGTGGATAAGCAGATCGACCCGCGTGTGCTCGAACCACTGAACGAAGCGCAGCGTGGCGAGGTGGCACGGTTCCAGTTGCTGCTGGCGGGCGTGGCGGAGCGGTTGGAAGCGGGCGAGCCGGTGGACGCGGCGGCGGTGCTTCAGGAGCTTGCACCCAAGACGGCCCAGGGCGATGGCTCGCGACCCGTGGGCCTGCGGACCGTTCGGCTATGCCGATCGGTGAGCGGGTTTGGGGTCTACGAGCCGTTCGAGTCGTACCGCTTTCAAGCAGGCCGAAGCGACAACCGCGCGATCGTGTACGCCGAGCTTGAAGACTACGTCGTCAAACAAATCGGCGATGAACACGAGGTCAAACTCGAACAGGAGATCGTGCTCTACACCCAGGGCGACGGCCTGCTCATCTGGCGTCAACCCGCGCAGACCGTCGTCGACCGCGCACGGCGGGTGCGTCGAGACTTCTACGTGGTGCAACTCATCCAGCTGCCCGCGAACCTCGGTGTGGGCCGGTATGCGCTCAAGGTGCGTGTGACAGACCTGCACAGCGGCGCGATCGATGAAGAGACGCTGACCCTGGAAGTGGTCGCTGATGCGGCGCTGCTCAAGCCGACGGTTGAGGATGAAAAGCCCAAGGAATCCAAGCTGCCCGAGCCGCCGGATGTGCGGTCGATCCTGCCGGACCTCATGAAGTGATCTGTCCGCTCATCACGGCAACGGTGCCGAGGGCTGGCGTGTCAGAGGCGTCTCATGCATCAGACGCCGCGCAATATCGGCGATGATCCGGGGGTCTTTTGCGGCGTCGCTGTGTGAATTCGTGAACGGTGCGTTGGGCAGCCACCACAGCTCGGCCCCACCGGGCGAAGCATTGGCAGCGCCCACGATCAGGTCGCCCGTGCGGACGTAACAAGTCAACTCGTAGTCAACGGAGTACGTCGGCGTATTCAACGAAGCCATGAACGCGGACTCGCGGTGCATGTCACGGACCAGCGCATCGGGGAACCAGCGGTTCGCCCACGCGGCGCCGCGGTGAGGGGTGCTGATGGTGAACAGACGCTTGACGTTGACCCTTCGCCGCGCGTCGACCGGGAGCGCGGCGTAGCGCGATATCAGACCACCCATTGAAAACCCGATGATGTCGACCTCGACCGTCTGGACCGAGTCTGAGCCGGGGCCAAACGCCTCGTCGATCCTCGCGATGAGCTGGTCGCGTTCCACATCGAACGAGCTGAATAAAGGGTGCGCCACAATCAGCAGTTGGTCGGGCTGGTACACGGCTGAAAGCCAGTCGCGCGCCTGACACATCTTCAAACCGAAGATGTCGCCGTATCCGCTGACAAGAACCAGCGGCCGAGTGGCCACCTTGCCCGAACGCTCCAGGTCTTCCAACGCGAGCAGCGCCTGACGGTGCGACAGGTCAAACGAAGGGTTGACCGCAGCGCTGCAGCCCAGATCTACCATGCAACCGCAGGCAAGCACCACCGAGATCAGCAAGCGCATCAACACGCCGTGGCAACCAAGCGCACGACCCCGCAACGATCGGCTCGTGGCTTCAACCACGGGGCTTGACCTTCACGACTTCCACCCAGTGCTTGGCTTTGACGTTCAGGAAGTCGTGCAGCTGGTGACGGCAGGAGATACCGCAGGCAACGACCTGCTTGCCCTCGGCGACGGCCTTGCGCACGGCGGGGAACAGGCGGTCCTCGCCGACCTTTTGTGACAGGTCGTAGTGCTCGTAACCGAACGAGCCGGCCATGCCGCAGCAGCCCGAGTCGACCTCGGTGCAGCGCGTCGTGCCGGAGCTTGCGAAGCTGCGCTTGATCGCGTCTGTGCCGAAGCTGGCCTTCTGATGGCAGTGGCCGTGGAGGAGCACGTCCGGCACATCGCTGATGAGCGGGACGCCTTCGCGTTCAAGGAACACGTCGATCATGGTGACCGCTTTGGCAACACGCCGGCCAAGCGCTTCGTCATCCACGAGGTCGGGCAGGTCATCGCTCAATGCCGTCGCGCAGCTGGGTTCGAGGCACACGATGGGGATGCCGGCCAGCGCGAAGCGGTCGAGGTTGAGCAACGTCTGCGTGCCCAGGTGCTTGGCCTCGCGCACTAGGCCCTTGCTCAAGCGCGGCCGTTGACAGCAACCCGCATCGGCGAGGATGACGTCATAGCCCGCATCACACAGCAGGTTGTACGCCGCAAGCCCGACGTGTGGCTCCATGTAGGTCGCATACGTGTCGTTGAAGAGCACGACGCGGGGGAGGGGAGGGGCTGAGGGGGAGACCGGGGACGATGAGGGAGTTGTGGAGCGTTGCGATGCTGATGCCGGCTTCACTGCACTTAGCCCCTTGGCCCCTTGGCCTCTTCGCCCCTGCTCCGCCAACAGTTGATGCAGCGTCTTGCTTGCAAACGCGGGGATGGGTCGTCGGCGGTCGATGCCGGTGATCTTTTCGAAGAGCGCGCGATAGCCGGGGATGAGCTCGGGGAGTTTGGGGAGGAAGGACAACCAGCCAGCGAAGAGGCGTGCCTGCTCGGGGAGGCCGGCCATGAGTCGGTAGCCGATGGGCGTGCCGCGCTGGTCGTGGCGCATCTGGAGCGTGTCGCTCTTGAGCTTGGCCATGTCGACAGCGTTGGGGCACTCGCTCTTGCAGGCCTTGCACGCGAGGCACAGGTCAAGCACCTCGTGGACGCCGTCGCCAGCCAGCGCTTCCAAAGGGTTCTCGCCGAGCTGGCCTGACATGGCGAGGCGCAGGGCGTTGGCGCGTCCGCGTGTGGTGTCCTTCTCGTCTTTGGTGGCCATGTAGGACGGGCACATGGTGCCGCTGCCGAGCTTTCGGCACGCGCCCACGCCGTTGCACTGCTCGACGGCGAGCGCGAAGCCGCCTTGATCGCGGTAGTGGTATTGGGAGGCGTTGCTGACCTCGGCGATGCGCTTGTTGTAGCCGGGCTGCTGGTAGCGGAGGTTGCTGGTCATGGCCGGGGCATCGACGAGCTTGCCGGGGTTCATGAGGTTGTGCGGGTCGAAGATGTGCTTGAGTTCACGGAAGGCCTGATAAAGGTCTTCGCCGAACATGCGCGGGAGGAACTGGCCGCGGACCTGGCCGTCGCCGTGTTCGCCGGACCATGAGCCGCCGAACTCCATGCACCACTGGAACGCCTGCTCGGCGATCTCCTGCATGGTCTGTACTTGTGCTTCATCGTGCAGGTCGAGCGAGGGCACGACGTGGACCACACCGACGGAGGCGTGCGCGTAGAGGGCGACGCTGCGCAGGCCTTTCTCATTGCAGAGCAGCTGGATGCGCTGGATGTATTCGGCGAGGTGCTGCGTGGGGACACAGGCGTCTTCGATGAAGTCGCGTCCTTTGTCGCTGCCCTTGACGTTGCTGATGAGGCCCAGGCCGAGCTTGCGGGTCTCCCACACGTTGCTCTGGCCCTTGGCATCGCTGTACGCCGGCCAGGCGTAGCCGATGCTGCGTTGCTTCATATCGTCGATGAAGCGATCGACGCGCTGCTGCGCCTGCTCGGGGGTGTCGGCCATGAACTCGACGAGCTGGACGGCGTGCGGGTCGCCCTCGATGAAGCCGGCCATGTGGCGGGTCGCGGGGTTGACCTTGGCCTCGCGCATGACGACGCGGTCGAGCAGCTCGACGGTGCTGGGCTTGTGTTCGAGCATCGCGTCCACGTGGCGCAGCGCTTCGATGAGGTCGTTGAAATGCACGACGCAGACGGAAGTCGCCTTGGGCAACGGCTCAAGATGGATCTTCGCTTCGAGCAACACCGCCAGCGTGCCCTCGGAGCCGATGATGAGGTTGGCGAGGTTCCACGTGCGGTGGCCCTGGTTGTGCTCTTTGCGCGGGCCGATGTCACCGGTGTATCCCGCGCCATCGACGAACTCGTCGAGGTTGTATCCCGAGACGCGCCGGAGCACCTTGGGGTAGCGCTCCTTGATTGAGTCTTGATACTTGTTGATGAGGTCTTTGACGTTGCGATAGAGCGCGGCCTCGATCGGCGGGACGCCGACACCCGCCGCGCGTCGTTGCCACTCGTCATCGTCGACGGGCTCGAAGTCGCAGACGGTGCCGTCGTGGAGCGCGACGCGGACGGAGAGGACGTTGTCGATGGTCTTGCCGTAGGCGACGGACTTGGTGCCCGAGGTGTTGTTGCCGAGCATCCCGCCGATGGCCGCGCGGTTGCCGGTGGCGGGGTCGGGTGTGAAGTGGAGGTTGGCGGGCTTGAGGGAGGCGTTGAGTCGGTCGCGGATGACGCCGGCCTGGACGCGGGCCCAGCGCTGGGCGGGGTTGACTTCGAGGACCTTGTCCATGTGCTTGGTGAGGTCGAGCACCATGCCGGGGCCGAAGGGCTGGCCCGAGAGCGACGTCC
>DAIOEG010000193.1:0-5553 GCA_036746415.1 Phycisphaera sp.
GAACATGATGAACGCACGGAATGGGCAATATTACAGGTCCGATCACTCCGCCTGCCCATCTCTTTCCGTGCCTTCCTCCCCTTCCGTGGCCACTTGCTCGTTTTCACCTTCGCGCCTTCGTGGTTCAACCGCCGACTTCTTACTTCCTGCAAGCCCACGCCGCGACGTTGTCGAGGTCGTAGTAGCGGCAGGCCTCCATCATCAGGCGGCACTCGGTCCAGATGTCGCCGTCGACCATGGGCATGAAGAGGTCGGCGATGTTGTCGACGCCCAGGTACGTGCGCACGCCGGCTTCGAGGAGCTTGGGCAAGGGGGCGATCGAGTTGTGCAGGTGGGTCGTGTGGTCGAGCTGCTTCATGGACAGCGCGGCCGAGGGGCAGACGATCACGCCAAGGTCGGCGTCCTTCATCAGGCCGATGACGCGGTCTTGCTCGTGCGGCGGCTGAGCGGCGAGCGAGATGGCGTGCACCGCATTGACCCGGCCTTGCATCTGGTGCTCGATCGTCTTGAGCGCGAGCATCTCGGTCTCGTGCTCGTTGGGGTTGTTCTCCTGATCGACGTGGACATCTAGCGTTTTGCCCAGGTCCTTGGCGATAGCAAGGATGACGTCGAGGTGTTTCTCGGGCGTGGGCCGGTCGCGAGACGGGAGCCCGCCGCAGAAGTCGCCCAGGGCGCTGGCCTGTTCGTAGGCCTTGCGCGAGGCGGGGTCGAGGACACCTTGCAGCGGTTGCGTGCCGACGTGGAAAGTGATCTTATCCTTGAACTTTTCTTTGACTTCGAGGGCGGCGCGCATGGGGAGTGAGCCGACGGTGGAGTCGGCATCGACCATAGTCTTGCAGTAGGTGACGCCCTGGTCGACCATAGTTTGCAGGCCACGCGAGATGCGCTCGACCAGGTCGGCGTGTGTGTAGTTTTCTTTGAGGTGCTTGTAGAGCTCCCACTTCTTCTGCATGTCCACCTGGGAGAGGCGGAGGTTGGAGAGGGAGATGAGGTAGGCCTTGTCGAAATGCGCGTGGTGGGAGGCGAGGCCGCCGAGCTGGGAGACGAGCTGGAAGAACTCGAGCTTGAGGTTCCAGGGCTGGCGCTGGTCGGCGATGCGGTAGCCGAAGGTGTTGGCGTTCCAGTCTCGGACGATCTGTTCGAGGGTGGCGATGGCGATGTCGGGGTCGGTGATGAGCGGGATACCCTGCTGGACGGACATCGAGCGGATGAGCTTGGCGTCGGAGCTTTCGTCGTAGTCGGCGTCGCCGGTGAGGATGTTGACGACCAGGTCGAAGCGGGCGCTGCGCAGGTACGACAGGATGTTGGGGTCGCGGTGCTCGGTGATCTTGTGGATGAGGGTGCTGTCGACGCCGGGGTCGGCGGCGGCGAGGAAGCGGTGCGTGCCGGGGGTGGCGTAGAGGTCGAGGTTGCCCAACTCGGCGAGCTTGCGGACCGCGGGGAGGAGGCGGTGCTTGTCTGCGGTCTTGCCGGCGGAGAGCAGGACTTGCTTGCGGGACTGCTTGCCCAGGAGCTTGACGTTAAAGGCGAGCAGGTCGAGCGGGTCGGGGCCGAGGGTGAGGTTGGCAGGCATGGAGGAAGTTTAACGGGGGAACGGGGTTGGACTGCGGATGAGGAAACCCCACGCAGCTTCGCAGCGTGGGCTTCATCAGGCGTGTTCAGACCACTCCCCACTCACGACTCACGGTTGTATCACGCGCGGTGGGTCTGGAGGCCCAGTGCATTTTGTGGGAGAGCATGGACCAGTAGGTGAGGTCGGGGTTTTGGATGACGGTGATCAGTTTGGGGTGTTGTGTGATGCGGACTTGCTGGTCGACTTCGAGTTGTGTGGAGAGTTGGCCGTCGAGGACAAGGGTGGTGCCTTCGTTGGCTCGCAGGAGGCGGACCCAGACGTCGCAGGAGGCGTTGATGACGATGGGTCGGAACGCGAGGGACTGTGGGCAGATGGCGGAGATGACCAGGCCCGGGATGCTGGGCGAGACGATCGGCCCGCCGGCGGCGAGGTTGTAGGCGGTGGAGCCGGAGGGGGTGGCGACGATGAGGCCGTCACCGGAGAAGCGAGCGGCGGGTTGTCGGTGCTGGCCGGGCTCGATGGCGAGGGCGAACTCGACCATGCGGTACGGCGGGCCTGCGGTGATGACCGCGTCGTTCATCGCGGTGGCGGTGAAGAGCGGCGCCTTACCGCCGTCAGACCAAGGCGGGGTGTCGGCGGGGAACACGGCCACGTCGATGAGCAGCCGATGGGTGGTGCGCGAGCCGCCGGCAGCGATGGTGTCCCAGTGCTTCTTGACGTCTTCGATGGAGAACTCGGCGAGGAAGCCGACCTTGCCGAAGTTGATGCCCAGGAGCGGGATGCCGCGCGCCACGAGCCGGCGTGCCTGCGTGAGGAACGTGCCGTCACCGCCGAGGACAAAGGCCAGGTCGGCTGCGGGGAGGTGGTCGTCGCCGTCGAGCGGCTGCGCGGCGGTGGTGGCAGTACGCGGGTGCGGCGATTGCGCGATGCCGTCGGCGAGGTGCTCGCGCGTGTCGGCGACGGCGGCAATGGTGCAACGCTCGGCCAGCCAGGGTTTGAAGGTGCGCAGCGCATCGACCACGAGCGGCTTGCCAAGATTGGCGAGGATGAGCACACGGGGGTGTGAGGGTGCTGTCACGTGGGGCATTGTAAGAGCTTCTGCACGAGGCGCAGAACAACGCCGGCGATTGTGCTCGCCGGCG
This sequence comes from Phycisphaera sp., assembly GCA_036746415.1. Classification (GTDB taxonomy): domain Bacteria; phylum Planctomycetota; class Phycisphaerae; order Phycisphaerales; family Phycisphaeraceae; genus DAIOEG01. The sequence continues at coordinate 2,716 of DAIOEG010000193.1, forward strand.
TGGTGTGGGTTGTGATTGTGCGGGCGTTTGTGGTTCAGGCGTTACGGCGTCGGCGCAGCGCGATCAGGAGCGAGCCGGTGGCGGTCAGGAGCAATGAGCCGGGCTCGGGGACGACGGTGAACGAGCTGAAGTCACCTTCTGCCAAGCTGAAATCGTTGACGGCGATGTTGTTGAAGCCATCGTTGTTGACGCCGACGATGGTGTTGCTGGCGACGCCGAAGAACTCGTTGGACCGGTGGAGACTGCTGCCGCTTAAGACCGTGCCGAAGTAGTTGATCGTGCCGCCTTGGGCGAGCCCGAGTGTGGCGAGTGGGATGGCGATTTCGTGGACGCGTTCGTCGTTGCTGGAGAGCCCTGAGATGATGTGATTGAAGGAGCCGCCGCCCAGGCCGTAGCCGTCGATGAAGTCGGGTGTGCCGTTGGCGTTGTTGTCGATGGCGTAGAGGCCGATGAATCCGTTGCCTTCGATGGTGATCGCGTAGTCGGCGGTGAAGCCGGTGGCGAAGGTGAGGTCGGCGCTGGCACCGCCGATGAGGTTTGCGGCGATGGCGTTTTCGTTGTTATTGCCGTTGCCGACGAGTCCTGTGGTGGTGGAGAAGCCGCCGGTGGTGGTGTCGAGGTAGATGACGCCGACGTCGTCGGTGCTGTTGAGTGCCGCGAACATGTTGACGCCGATGTAGAGAGTCGTCGCGTCGGAGTCCATGAACAGCTGCGAGTTGGTTCCGAAGGAGTTCGAGAAGCTGCTTCCGATGCCGGTCTCGGAGTGGATGTATTCACCAACGCCGATGTTGGCGTCAGCGACGGCTCCGGTGGGCGTGGTGTCGAGCGTGCTGACGGGCACGGCCGAGGCCTGTGTCCCTAGGAGCGCAAGGCCGACGGCGAGAGTCGGTGCCCATGGGTTATTGGAGCGGGTCAGACGGTTTTTCTGAGATGTGAACATGCAAATCCTCCTAAGAGTGAAAGGGACAGAGTCAAAGCGGTCGAGAGCGATGATCCCTGGCTGGCACGATTCGGTTGCGATCAGTAGGGCTTCCAGCCGTTGGTGACAAAGGTGTTGAAGTCGGCAAATTGCACGCCGTTCCACGGGCGTTCGCCGAAGGGGTTTGGGTTTTGCAGCGCGTCGTCTTCGAAGCTCACGGACTCGACGTGGCCATCGACGCTGGAGCGGCTGAGCGCAGTGTTGCTTTCGAAGTGCGCGAACCGGCTCCAGTCGGGCTGCCAGTCGGCATAGACCATGTCGAAGTGGAACAGCGCGGTGGAAGGCGCGACGACCGAAGCGCTCGTTCTGCTGGCGAGTGTGCCTTGGTGGATGCGGACGTAGTCCATGGTCATGGCGACATTGGTCATGTCGTGGTGTTTGTTGGGCTGGGTGAGTTCGGGACGATCCACCATGCAGACCAAGGTCAGGATCAAAGACATTGCCAAGCACTGCGGCGTCTCCACGACGGCCGTGTCGCTGGTGCTAAACAACCGCAAGGGCGTGTCCGAGGAGACGCGTGGGCAGATCCTGTCGGCGATCGACCAGTTCGAGTTCCGGCCCAGCGCCGCCGCGCGTCGGCTGGGCCTGGGCGGGCGGGGCGGGACGGGGCTGCTCGGCCTTGTCGCCTTTGACGCATGGGCCGACGCGAACCACAGCTACTACGGCCAGCTCCTCACCGGGGCCTCGCTGCACGCTCAAGAGCTGGGCCCTGGCATCAGCTTCTTTCAGGTCGCCGACTCGACGGACCGCCTGCCCGCCAAGCTGGACCTGTCGGCTCTGGACGGCCTGCTGCTCACCGGTACGCCCACACCCGCCATCATGGACCTGCTGGAACGCAGCGGCAAGCCCCGGGTGCTGGTCTCGCCCTCGACGCCGCATCTGCTCATCGATTCGGTCCGACCCGAGAACATCGAGAGCTCCTGGCTGGCCACGCGTCACCTGATCGAGCTGGGGCATCGGCGGATCGCGTATCTGGGTGGCTCGGTTGAGAACACCGATGCGCAGGAGCGGCACCTGGGCTACCGCATGGCGTTGCAGCAATCCGGGCTGGCGTACGACGAGTCGCTGGTGGAGTTTGCAGACTTCCCGCCGCCGGGCGGTTGCCGGGCGATGGAGCAGGTGCTTGCTAGGGCGAGCGACGTGACGGCCGTGTTTGCCGGCGGGGATTACCTGGCAATCGGTGCGCACGACGCGGCGTTTGCTGCGGGGCTGAGCATCCCGGAGGACTTGAGCATCGTCGGCTTCGACGACATCGAGCCGGTGCAGTACCTGCGTCCCGCGCTGACCACGGTGCATATCAACCCGCGTGCGCTGGGCGACCGCGCGGTGGATCGGCTGATGCAGACGATCGCCAAGCCCCAGCCGCCGCTGCACACGCGTGTGCCCGGCGATCTCGTGGTCCGCGCCTCGACGCGCGGCGTTCGGAGCATGGCATCACGGCTCAGCCGATGATCGAGACGCAGGCGTCGGCGTGGTCGCTGGACCTCTGCGGTGCCTGGAGCTTGTCCGACGCATCCGGGCGGTACAACGTGCCTGCGCAGGTGGCCGGCTGCGTCCATACCGACCTGCATCGTGCGGGCGTCCTCGCAGACCCGTTTGTGGGTCGCAACGAGCTGGCCGCGCGAGGCGTTCGAGTTCATCCGTTACGTCAACCAGCGCGAGCCAATGGAGAAGCTCTGCCTGCGTCAACGCAAGTTCAGCCCGCTCGCGCAGACCTCACCAAGCTTTGTCGAACGACACCCCAACCCCTACATCCACGTCTTCATCGCACTCGCCGCGAGCCCTCACGCGCGGACGACGCCGCAGCGGTCGATCTGGACCGAGTACCGCGCCGAGCTGGACCTCGCGGCCGACCGCGC